>NZ_JBFROI010000084.1:0-29205 GCF_041471405.1 Vibrio sp. 10N.261.52.C11 | reverse complement strand
CGTCTAAGTTTAAATATTTGTTTTCTTCGATGTCGGTGGTCGCAACCGCAGTGACTTACTCAGGGCTGACCAGCATATTGAGTTGCTTTGCCTCCGTATTTCAGACCTTTGCAGCCTTCAATAAAGATGACCGTCGATTAAGAGAATTGATGATCATCGGAACCAGCTTTTGGTTGGTTCACAATTATTTAGTTGGTTCGCCAACAGCGGTTGTTATGGAGGCGCTGTTTATCTGCAGTAACTTGGTGGGCTATTACCGTTTTTACTTCAAAAAGAGTGCCGCTGCTTAGGTTTACAGTACAGCTAAGGCCCAAGTTGTTAATCAATTCAATGCTAGCTAGGAGAGCTTGATGCCAAACATTTACAATGATGTTCCTTCATCAATACCCAATGAAATATTCAATGACCTGATTGCCAACGACAACATTCGAATCGAGAGAATACTCTCATATGGTCACAGTTCACCAGACGAGGGTTGGTATGATCAAGATGAGAATGAATGGGTAATGGTGATCGATGGGCAAGGCGTCATCGAGTTTGAAGATGGTCGCATTGTTACCTTGTCTAAAGGGGATTATCTCAATATTTCCGCAGGTGAAAAACACAAGGTGCTGAGGACGGATAAAGATGCGGTGACGATCTGGCTCGCTGTGTTTTATCGTTGATATCTTGCTCTAAAGCTGAGGCTGTTAGGTTATAAAGCTTGCTGATTCAGCTGTTTATTTTCACCTCAGAAAGGACTTAAGACAAAAAGGAGTATGTTGTGATTAGAATTCGAAACTATCAAGCGAATGATGACAAAGCACTGTGGGAGATCTTCTTTCATACGGTACGTAACGTGAATGTTCGAGATTATTCTCAACAGCAAGTCGAAGCTTGGGCACCCAGTAGCTTTGACTTTGCGTTATGGCAAAAGCGTATGAATGGGTTACAACCCTTTGTGGCTGAACTCGATGGTTGCGTAGTTGGCTATACTGACCTGCAACCAAGTGGCTTGATTGATCACTTTTTCTGTCACCACGAATATCAAGGGAAGGGGGTAGGGAAAGCGTTGATGGAACATGTTTTCACTGTGGGTCGAGTTCGTGGTATATCGAGATATTTCTCTGAAGTAAGTATTACCGCAAGGCCTTTCTATGAGCATCTTGGTTTTAAGGTGGTGAATGAACAGGAAGTCGAAATGCGTGGTGTAAAGCTGACCAATTACGTGATGGAAAAGGTAGTTGAAGATGGACAAGGCAGCTGAATAGGCGGACTCGTGTTCTTAGGGATACAGAAACCGAGTTTGAAATATTAAAAAACCTTTTTAAGGATAACTTTTCCTGATCTATTGATATTGTCGATGAGTTCAAATTGTGTGCAAGATAATTTGTCTAATCTAAACATTGAATGAATACAAGGAGTGTTGTTCATGAGTCATGTGAGTAGATCTAAACTATATACATTGGTGTCGATGTTGTCCTTCGCTGTTGGCGTTCTTGCCTTAGATGCTGGGGTGTCGGGGCTATTTCCTCTCTTTGTTGTCGTCATCTCATTCTTTTCATTTGTCATCAACTCGTTTCTTTGTTTGTTCGGAGGTAAACGCGAAGATGGCTTTGATGCCTATCAAAAAGCAAATCAGACTCGGTCGCGAGCACTGGTCAAAGGCTTAGAAGACTCGAACAAATAAACCTATGCCTTCAGACGAACGGTAATCTCATTTTTGACACAGTTTTCACCTGCTTTTTGTTCTCTTATTCAAGAAAAATCATCACTTTAGCGATAATATTCACTGCAACTAATTTGAGTGAAGGAAGTAACGTGGGAATTGAAGCTTTAGTGTTTGTGATGGACGCATTAATCACCGCATGTTGTATGTACATCGCCTCTAAAATGTCTTTCGTGGTCGCAGATTTTAAATCCCTTCTTACTATTGCTGTTATCGTTGCTCTAGTGTCATTGATTCCAACAGTAGGCTGGGTGTTAGGGTTGATTCTGTTTGTGTTCTTACTCGGGAAAGCGACGCACTCTAGTATTGGTGACTGCATCTGGGTGGTGGTCTTCACGAAGGTGGTATCGATGGCGGCCTTTCTGATATTCGGGCGCTTGTTTATGTAATCCGGGTTCTTGCTTATATCAAGGCAGGCTTGGCTAGTTTGATACCGATCTTAACTTGGTATTTAAACGTCAAAAGGGTGTGAACCTGTCACACCCTCTAAGAAGCTTTGATTTGTGTTCATCTTTATTATTTAGGCAGTAATACAGCATCAATCACATGGATAACACCATTGCTTGCTTCAACATCTGCCATCACGACCTGCGCTTTGTTGACCATCACGTTGCCGTGATCAATTCCTACCATTACCGCTTCGCCTTGCACTGTTACGGCACTATCAAGTTTCATCACTTCAGACGCCATTATTTTCCCTGGCACCACATGATAGGTCAGTACTGCAATCAGCTTGTCTTTGTTTTCTGGCTTCAACAGCATATCAACCGTTCCTTCTGGTAGCGCAGCGAACGCTTCATCCGTTGGCGCAAACACTGTGAAGGGACCGTCACCTTTCAATGTTTCAACTAAGCCTGCCGCTTTTACCGCTGCTACCAAGGTGTTGAAAGAGCCGTTTTCAGCCGCCACGTCAACGATATCTTTCTTCATTCCGTGGTGATCAGCGTGAGCAAAAGCCGTAAAAAAAAGCGTCGCAACTAGCACTGACATGGTTTTGATTAATTTATTAAACATATTGTCTTCCTTTGAGTTTTGTCCGTTATTTTCGAGAGGTATTACGAAAGCCCAATCGTGATAGATCAATTTGTTGTGTCTTTGAGTGAATGGTTAGCGATATCGACAGCGTCAAGCGAATAAATTTATATTGTTAAATGCTTGTTACAATTCCATTTTGATGCTTATAGTTATTTGATGCTTATAGTTATTTGGTGATTATTCAAGTAATGGATGTGAATATGAGGTTTGTTTTACCAGTAGTCTTTTCTGCATTGGCTTCAATGCCTGCATACAGTGGCCTTGCTCCAAGTGAAGGCTTCAGCGGTAACTTCAGTGTATTGGCCGGTTTCTACTCTGGTAGTAGTAATTTGAGTACTGAACAAGATTCGAATCAAGCCACCAACACCCAGGAAGGGGAGAGTGAAAACCAAGGGCTACTCGGCTTTTTGGGTACTGTTCAATATACTTTTGGCGAATCGCTGACTCACCAAGTGTATGCGGGTACGACACGAGAGGATATTGCAACAGGTACCATTGCGTTTGAGATCGGTTATCGATATCAACTTTCTGGTGGCACCATATTGGATTTTTCTGTTCTTCCTACGCTTATCTCGGGCAAGGCTTGGACGGATCCGTATGCTGTTGGCGTTAATCGAAATGAAACGGATGTCAAAGGTAATGTAGGACGACTGCAGCTCACTAATATCGGTGGAACTGGTTTTCGAACGGATCTCGCATTTGGGCAATCTGATGTTGATGAAGAGCTATCTGGTAGCCAAGGCTTATCTCCGGAAGATGCTGTGCTGCTGGATAGGGAAAGAACCTATGTGTACGCCAAAGCAGGATACCGCTTTATCTTACCAAACCACGCAGGTCTATTTGTTCCTTCAATGGTGTATTTCCACTCAGACGCAGAAGGAGGAGCACTCAGCTTCGATAGTTATGGTATTGAATTAAACTACGCGAAGAGAATCGGTCGTCATGGTTTTGTTGTCACCCTAGATGCAAGTGATCGTGAATATGATGAGTCGAATCCAATTTACGGGCAAGTACGTGAAGAGAATGAATTCGGTGCATTCTTAGCTTATGAGTTTGGTGGTTTGATGGGCTATAAAGATTGGGCGTTCATTACTTTACTGGGTTTAAGAAGCATAGATTCTAATATCGATTTCTATAACTCCGAGCAAGTATTAGCGAGTGTGGGTGTGGATTATAAATTCTGATATTCACACTATTTTAAAAATACTCATCAAAGCAGAAGTTTAAGTTCAGTCTTACTATTTGTTTAATTATTTCGGGCACTTACACCTTTAAAGGTTGTAGGTTCCCGTTGCTATCCGTAATATGAAAATTAGCTTATGGATAGAAATAATAGGATAAGGAAGCGCTTTGGAAATACAAATTAGACATTTAGAAGCAACGGATAGCCAAGATATTTTCGATATTTATCGCCGCCCTTCAGTTTCAGAAAACACCTCACAAAAGCCTTATCTTAGTTCTGAACAAGTGGAGCGACTGTTTGGTCATTCAGACCATTTCACTCTGGTTGCGGAAGTCTCCGGCAAAGTAGTGGGTCACATTACTTTATTCATGACCACCAAGGTAAGAGACAGGCACTGCGCTGGTCTTGGTATTGCTATTCACCCAGATATGCATGGTAAAGGGGTCGGTAAGGCGTTAATGCAAGAAGCGATCAATCAGGCGGATAACTGGCTTAATCTCGTGCGTCTTGAGTTAGAGGTTCATGCCGATAACCACGCCGCTATTGCTTTGTATGAACGTGTAGGCTTTCAGTTAGAAGGCACAAAAAGACTCAGTACGTTCAAAGCGGGTAAGTACATCGATATGTTGCTGATGTCGAGAATACGACCAGATTACCGTTGAGATCGAACAACCAAACAGGTTCCTGCTTTAGAAATCGGTTAATGAGCAATTGATTAGTGAAATTCCCATTAAACTCTGTATAGTAGCAACCGTTTGCTTCGTATAACCCCAATGATATGGTTTGGGGGTCTCTACCAGCTCCCGCAAAGTGCTGATTACGAAGGGTTTAGATCACAATTGTGTTCTTACTCTTTGTAATGGCGTTCAAGAAAACCTCCTGTCTATTATTCAGAGTAAGTGCACACCTAAAATCCATAGTAGGTGAAATATGAACGCATTTATTCAAGGGCTCCCAAAAGTAGAGTTGCATTTACACATTGAAGGTTCGCTCGAACCTGAGTTACTTTTCCAGCTTGCTCAACGCAATGGCATTGAGCTGCCTTATTCATCCCCAGAGCAACTAAGACGCGCATACGAATTTGATGATTTACAGTCATTTCTGGATATCTATTATCAAGGTGCTGATGCACTGCGCACAGAACAGGATTTCTACGACTTAACATGGGCTTATCTAGAACGCTGTAAAGCCGACAATGTTATCCATACTGAGATTTTCTTTGATCCTCAGACACATACCGATCGTGGCATTGCATTCGACACCGCTATTAACGGCATTCATCGTGCGCTTGAACAGGGTCATAAAGAGTTGGGCATTACCTCTCAAATCATCGCATGTTTTCTGCGCCATTTATCTGAAGAGAGCGCCATTCAAACGTTCGCAGAGGTATTGAAGCATCAAGATAAGATCGTCGGGGTTGGACTGGACTCTTCTGAATTAGGACACCCACCAGAGAAGTTCAAGCGTGTATTCCAACAAGCAAAACAAGCGGGCTTCTTGACGGTGGCGCATGCAGGAGAAGAAGGGCCGGCTCAAAACATTGTCGATGCGATTGAAATGCTCAGCGTGAGTCGAGTGGATCATGGTGTCCAGTGCATGACAGACGAAGCTCTAATCGAAGAGCTGATTGAAACCAAAATGCCACTGACGGTGTGCCCACTGTCGAATATTAAATTGCGTGTATTCGATGTGATGGAAGATCACAACATTGTCGAACTGCTCAGAAAGGGTGTGACTGTAACGATTAACTCGGATGACCCTGCTTATTTTGGTGGTTACATGTCGGATAACTTTAATGCGGTGAGCCAAGCTCATGAGATGACGCATCAGGAGTTAGCGCAGTTTAGTTTGAATGCGATAGACGCGAGCTTTATTGAAGCGCCATTGAAGCAGCAATATCGAGAGCTTGTTCAAGGTTACTTAGCTAAAGCTGGTTCTGACCAGAATTTCTAGCGGCTGTGCCCATTTACTAGCAGCTGAGTATAAAGCGCTAGGATGGCCAACTAAAGTGGATGGTAAAGTGTTATCGACTGAGTCTGCTTAATCTCTATAAGCCTAAATCATCTAGATGAAGACAAAAAAGAAGCTGGCAGTTTGCCAGCTTCTTTCATTTTTAAATTAAGCTCATTGAGCTACTTGTTCACGTAGTCTTTGAATTTCTGCTTGGTTTCAGCATCCGCTTTTTCGTACCAGAAATAGAGCATCTCTTCAGCTGTATTTGCTGCATTTCCGTCAATCTTTGCTGGAAGCGTTACCGGTTGTGCGACAGCAGCTGCTACGCCCGCGCTAGCACCTACTGTAAGTGCAGCGATGCCGCCTTTCTGGTTGTACTCCTTCGCTTCTTGTGGGTACTTACGACCAATCTGCATGCCATCTTTGATAAGTTTGTCTTGCTTAACACTGATTGCATTTTGGTTTTTATCAACCAGTTTCCAATCTAAGTTTTGAAGGCCTTTTTTCGCTTCGTTGGTGTTACGGAACTTAGGCATGTCAAACGTCAATGCTGTGTCTGTCGCATCAAAAGTAGCAATAATGGTATCGCTATCGACAAACTCTCGGTCGTTACCTTGGCTGAAAGCCAGTTGATATTTGAAAACGATTTGGTTTACGCCATCTGGAACGGTGATCGTTTTGCTCGAAGAGAAGAAACCACCGTCAAGATCGGGTTTAGCTTCATTTACAGCTAAGACTTCGACTAAAGCATCTGCGCTAGAAGGAACTTCAATTGTTACGTCAGCTAACACTTGTGGTGCTGCGATAATTGTCGAAAGCAGCGCAATGGATTTTAATGTTTTCATAATCATACAGTTGTTTATGGGCAGTTGAACTACAATCGCATGGTAAGAACTCCAATTCAAGTCATGTCATAAGGATTTGAAAAAATTTGCGAAATCTTAACGCAACGGTCATATATTAAGGTTCACATTGACTAGTGTGAGTTTTTATTTTTGAAAAATGAGAGGGTAGGTTGGGTGTGAATTGTACTAGTTGGCGGTTCGCGTCTTATGTTATTTGTATTGGATACTAAAAAGCCGCGGTCACTGCATTCAGTCACCACGGCTTCGTTATTACATTTTTAATCTAGAGTAGCTTATTTAGCTTGCGCTGCTGCCGCTTCTAGTTGCTTAAGTTTACCTTGAAGCATGTATGCATTCTGGTTGAAGTTACCTGGGTTCAGTACTTGGCTATTCTGCATAGGGTAATCTGGTAGCGTCGTCATAAACTCTTGAACCTGATTTCCTACTGGAACGAATAACCACATGTTGTCTGCCATCCAGCGTAGGTACATACCAGACTCGTGCGGTGCTTTCTCGAATGGGTCAGCACGTAGGTGAACAACTTGAGGCCAGTTTGGTTGGAAACGAACTGCATCCACAATGTTACCATCCATCACAGCAAACGAAATCTTGAAGTCATTCCAACGTACTGCGTTTAGCTCAGCGTTAGCAGAGAAGTAAAGCATGCTGTCACGAGGGCCTTTCTCTTCTTTACCTTGGAAGTAAGGCAGGAAGTTGTAACCATCTAGGTGTACGCGCCAGTTTTTACCGTTGTAAGTTGCACCTTTGTCAGATGCTAGCTTCTCAACCACTTTATCATCACCAGCGGCTGCTAGTAGAGTAGGAATCCAGTCTTGGTGGCCCATGATATCGTTGATTTTAGTTCCAGGTTTGATAGTCCCAGGCCAGCGAACTAGCTGAGGCACACGCATACCACCTTCGTAAGTTGTACCTTTCTCACCGTGGAAGTAAGTTGCGCCGCCATCAGGCCAAGAAACCGTTTCAGCACCGTTATCGGTAGAGTAAATTACGATAGTGTTGTCAGCGATTTTTAGTTCATCCAGCTTGTCTAGAAGCACACCAACATGGTCATCATGCTCTAACATACCATCAGCATAAATACTGATACCTGACTTACCTTGGTATTTCTCTTGTAGGCGAGTCCACACGTGCATACGAGTGGTGTTGTGCCAGATGAAGAATGGTTTGTCAGCTTTTACCGCTTTTTCCATGAATGCTAGAGATTCTTCTAGGAACTCTTCATCCGCATGCTCCATACGCTTACGCGTCATTGGGCCAGTATCTTCAATCTTACCGTCAGCAGTAGACTTGATTACACCACGAGGGCCGTAGTTCTTACGGAACTCTGGGTCTTTAGGGTAGTAATATGTTTCTGGCTCTTCTTCGGCGTTTAGGTGGTACAGGTTACCGAAGAACTGGTCAAAACCGTGGTTCGTTGGAAGGTGTTTGTCTTGGTCACCCATGTGGTTCTTACCGAACTGAGCTGTCATGTAGCCTTGTTCTTTAAGAAGGTCTGCGATCGTTGGAGCCCAATCAGGGATACCGTGGTCCGAACCTGGCATGCCGATAGTCAATAGACCAGTACGGAAAGGTTCTTGACCTGTTAGGAATGCAGCACGACCAGCAGTACACGATTGTTGACCGTAGTGGTCAGTAAATAGTGCGCCTTCGTTAGCAATACGGTCGATGTTAGGTGTTTCGTAACCCATCATACCGTTGTTGTATGCACTGATGTTGAATACACCAATGTCATCACCCCAGATAGCAAGAATGTTTGGTTTTTCTGCTGCTGTTGCCGCTGAAGAAGCTGCTAATAAGCCAACACCTAATGCTAGTTTATTAATTTTAGTACCCATAAGGACTCCGATTCACTTTTAAGATTAATGCGTTAGAACAACGCATCGATGAGCAAATGTTATTCTCAAAATTCCGTTACGTCCTTTTATAGTGCTTATAACCAATCGTTATGATGCTTAGGTAACCTATTGATTAATATCAGCTCCAGTGGGTACGTAGAATAAAGCCTTAGTTTGTATGTGTGATCCTTATCATGTTTGTTGGCGTAAACCTTATCGATCATTTCTGTATCCGTATCTCAATAAAAATGACAAAAAGATTAATAGCTTAGGGTATCTCGCGCATGTGTAAAAAATGGACTATACGTTGTAGGGCAGGATGCAAATAACTTACGAAGAGGTTTCTATGACAGCGAAATATGGCGCTAAACGTCGATTAGCGATTTTGGGTACAGCGATGATGGCCGCGTCCAGCGCCACTTTTGCGGCTGAAAAGCCAAATATATTGGTTATTTGGGGGGACGATATTGGTCAATCCAATGTGAGTGCATACACCTTCGGTCTCATGGGTTACAAAACCCCGAATATTGATAGCATCGCGAAAGAAGGGATGATGTTTACGGACTATTACGCAGAGCAATCTTGTACTGCGGGTCGCTCTACCTTTATCACGGGACAAAGTGTATTACGAACGGGTTTGAGTAAAGTAGGTTTGCCGGGCGCAGACATTGGCTTACAAGCAGAAGACGCGACAATCGCAGAAATGCTGAAACCTATGGGTTACATGACAGGTCAATTTGGTAAAAACCACCTTGGCGATAAAGATGAATTCCTTCCAACAGCACACGGGTTTGACGAATTTTTTGGCAACCTTTACCACCTAAATGCTGAAGAAGAACCAGAGAATGAAGATTACCCAACCGATCCTGAGTTTCGTAAGAAATTTGGCCCTCGTGGTGTCATTAAGTCATTCGCTGATGGCAAGATTGAAGATACCGGTCCATTGACGCGTAAGCGTATGGAAACGGTTGATGAAGAAACACTAGACGCGGCACTTGATTTTATGGATCGCGCAGTGAAAGCGGACAAACCATTCTTCGTGTGGTGGAACGCGACACGTATGCACTTTAGAACGCACGTGAAAGCCGACAGTAAAGGCGTAACCGGTGTCGGTAACTACGCTGATGGTATGGTTGAGCACGATCGACACGTTGGGCAACTATTGAAGCAAGTGGATGAGTTGGGTATCAAAGACAACACGATTGTTTTCTACTCAACGGATAACGGCCCTCACATGAACTCTTGGCCTGATGCGGGTACAACCCCGTTCCGTGGTGAGAAAAACACCAACTGGGAAGGCGCATACCGTGTACCAGCAATGGTTCGTTGGCCTGGTAAGATTGAACCAGGAACCGTATCTAACGAAATCATGCACCATATGGACTGGATGCCAACCTTCGTTGCCGCCGCTGGTGATGACCAAATCAAAGAGAAACTACTCAAAGGTCATACTGCCGGTGATAAAACGTTTAAGGTTCACTTAGATGGTTACAACTTCCTTCCTTACCTAACGGGTGAAGAAGAGAAAGGCCGTCGTTCGGAGATCTTCTACTTTACCGATGATGGTGATTTAGCGGCGCTTCGTTACAACCAATGGAAAGCGGTGTTCATGGAGCAGCGTGCAACGGGTACCATGCAAATTTGGGCTGAACCGTTCGTGACGTTACGTCTTCCTAAGCTGTTTAACCTGCGTATGGACCCATACGAAAACGCAGACATTACATCGAACACATATTACGACTGGTTGTTAGACCATGCTTATATGTTCGTTCCAGCACAAGCGTATGTGGGCAAGTTCCTAGAAACCTTTGCTGAATATCCGCCACGTCAAAAAGCTGCGAGCTTTAGCTTGGATCAGGTAATGGAAAAACTGCAGGAATCTCATAACAAGTAAGTGATTGTTTGAGTGAAACTGAACAGATTGAAGAGCTCTTAGGAGCTCTTTTTTTATGCGCATATCGATGAGTAAATCCCGGTCGTGAATACGAATCACAACAATCGAGCTCATTGCCACTAAATAATTGTAAATTCGTTGTTTTTACGTCTACCTTATTAAGCATAAGGATGTATAAAAACAAGGAATGTTATGTCTGCATGGTTGTGCTCACTGGTAAACGGATTGAAGCACCAGCGAGTCGCAGTATTATCCGCAATCTTGTCTTCACTGATGTTGTCGCTGTTCAGTCTGAACGCCTATGCCAACGAGCAAGATCCTAATATCAACTCTGATATTTCAAAGGCCAACTCTGTAGCGTCACCCGTTAGCTCTGACGCTTTACCTATCGGTTCTAAAGCCAGCTATGTCGGTTCGGAAGCATGTGTTGATTGTCATAGTGAAGAAGTCGCAGCGTGGGAGGGCTCTCATCATGATATGGCGATGAAGCACGCTACAGACGAATCTGTATTAGGCGATTTCAACGATCAAACATTCACTCATGACGGTAAACCCAACCGATTTTTCCGCAAGGGCGAAGAGTTCTGGGTCAATATTGAAGGGCAAGACGGCCACTTTAAAGATTACAAAATCAGCTATACCTTTGCCTTTGAACCACTACAGCAATACATGGTTGAATTTGAAGACGGCCGTGTACAGTTGATTCCTTTCGCTTGGGATTCTCGCACTGAGGGCGAAGGCGGTCAACGCTGGTTTCACCTCTATCCTGATACCACCAACACCGATGAATTCTACTGGACCAATAGCGGTCAAAACTGGAACTTCATGTGTGCTGATTGCCATTCAACGAACCTAGAGAAAAACTACGACAGCGCGAGTAATACCTACAACACTACTTGGTCTGAGATTAATGTCGGTTGTGAAGCGTGTCATGGCCCTGCAAGCGAGCACGTTGAACAGGCCTTGTTAGCAAATAAACAGAAAGCCAAAGCTAACGGTGGAAAGGATGCTCCAGTCTCGGCGCATTATGGTTTTGACCGCGACTTGTCGAAGTCGGTCAAAGAGTGGATCTATCAAGAGGGTAATTCAACCCTGCAACCAAAAGACATCATCCATACCAATCAAGTTCAAACCTGTGCTCAATGCCACAGCCGTCGTACTCAGTTAAATGAAACGGGTGATCACGTTAACGGGTCTTTCTTTGATAAGTATCGCTTGAGCTTGATTACCCCAGAGCTTTACCACAACGATGGTCAAATCTACGATGAAGATTACGTTTACGGATCTTTCCTTCAATCCGTGATGGCTGAAAAAGGCGTCACATGTACTAACTGCCACGATCCTCATACCGCTGAACTAAAAATTGCGGAAGAAGCCGTGTGTAGCCAATGTCATATTGCATCAGAATACACGCCTGAAAAGCACACATTCCACGAAGCGAATACTGAAGCTTCACAATGCACGACTTGTCACATGCCAGAGACGACTTACATGGAGGTCGACCCAAGGCGTGACCACAGTTGGCATATCCCACGTCCTGATATTAGCCAACACATTAAAACGCCGAACGTGTGCACTAGCTGTCATGCAGATCAAACCGACCAGTGGGCAGATAAGCAAATCGGTGAGTGGTTCCCAGATTCTAAGTATCGTAATCAGCAGCACTTTGCCGTTGCCTTTTATGCTGACTCGATAGGGCACAGAGGTGCAGAGGATGCGTTGGCATACTCGGCTCAGGACTCTAGCTTAAGCAATATCATTCGTGCATCGAGCTTAGAACGTTTGGGCGGTAATACGGGTAAGAATACGCTTATTTCGCTGGCAAGAGCGGTGAAACATGATGATGAAATGATCCGTTTGGGTGTGGTACAAGGCTCGTCTGGTTTCCCATTCACTGACCGTTGGCAAATTCTAGAGCCGCTACTGAAAGACCCTGTATTGTCGATTCGTTCAGAAACCGCAGGCGCATTAGTGCGTTATTGGGGAGAAATGAACCCTCTGCAGAAAGACCAAATCAAGCCTGCATTAGAAGAGTACATTGAAATACAGCAATTTAATGCCGACAGAGGATTTGGACGTACTAACCTAGGCAACGTTTACCGAGATTTAGGCCAGCACGACAAAGCGATTGAGTTTTATCTAGGCGCTATCGAGATTGAGCCTTATTTCGAAAACAGCTACGCCAATTTAGCGGATTTGTATCGAGCGCAAGGTAACGAGGCAAAAGCGTTGTCGACCTTGAAGCAAGGTATTGAAGCTCAGCCTAAATCGAGTGTTTTGCCATACAGCACAGGATTGTCTCTGCTTCGTGTGAAAGATTACGAACAAGCAACGGACTACCTTAAACAAGCCGCTGAAACTGCGCAAACCGACCCTCAATATTGGTATGTGTACGGATTGGCTTTGGAAAAATCGGATGTGCTTGCGGCAAGTCAATCACTGCATAAGGCTTACCAATTTAGCCGCAACCCACAGCACCTGTATGCCCAGTGTGAAGTGTTGGCGCGAAACAGTCATATACCGGGCGTACCAAAGGCGTTTGAGCAATGTATTTCATCATTGAGCAAAGTGGCACCGCCGGAAGCCATTAACCAATTGAAAGCTAGGTTTAAATAAAGCGATGAGGTGAGCTTGGCTATCGAGCTTGCTGCTTATTCCGCTTGTAACCAATTATCGCGTTTATAACTAATAGTTATGGAGCTTGTGAGTAGGATGTACGCAGCCAGATTGAATTAAGGGAAGACCTATGAACCATGCGCAACAAGCAATAAACCAACTGATTGAACAAACAGAGAAAAGTGTTATCGGTCAGAGCCACGTCGTTCGGGCTCTGGTGATAGGGTTATTGACTAATGGCCATGTGCTTTTAGAGGGACTTCCCGGTACAGCGAAAACTCGCTCAGTAAAATCGCTGGCGAATCTACTGAACACCAGTTTTGGTCGAATTCAATTTACGCCAGACCTGCTGCCATCTGATGTGACGGGCACGGAGGTGTATCAAGAGCTTGATGGAAAGCCTCAGTTGCATTTCCAACCGGGTCCTATTTTCAACAGCATTGTATTAGCCGATGAAGTGAACCGTGCGCCTGCAAAAGTACAGGCTGCTCTGCTTGAAGCGATGGCGGAAGGGACGATTACGGTGGGTGGTCAAACTCACATCCTGCCAGATTTGTTCATGGTGCTAGCCACACAAAACCCAGTTGAGCAAGAAGGTACGTATCCACTGCCTGAAGCACAAATGGACCGTTTCATTATGAAAGTGACAGTCGACTATCCAGAAGATGAAGCTGAACGCGACATCATTCGACTTGTGCGCAGTGAGGAACTCGGTAGCGAGACCAGTTCAGAATTAGTCACGCCACAACATATTGAACCTGAGTTGGTACTTGAAGCTCGGCGCCAACTTCCAGACATTGCCGTTTCTGATTTAGTTGAGAACTACATTGTGGCCTTGGTGATGGCAACTCGTAAGCCAGAGCGTTACCCAGAATCAAACTTGTCTAAATGGATTGAGATTGGTTCAAGTCCGCGTGCTTCCATCGCGTTGGATAAATGTGCTCGCGCTTATGCATGGTTGCAAGGACGTGACCATGTCACGTTGGACGATGTGCGTGCCATGTTACCAACCGTATTAGGTCACCGATTCTCGTTGTCTTACGACGCATTGGCCGATGGTGTTGACCATCAAAGAGTGGTTGAAGAACTGCTCGATAATGTTGAGATTGGATAACTAGGGGGCGTCATGGCGAAGCCAACACAAGCTCCCAAATCGCAAGGCCTTGATCCACGACTGTATTGTGATTATTCAAGGTTAGTGCGAATTCAGGCTCAAGCTGAGTCGTTTTCACTGTTACCTCATTTAAAAGCGGGCAGCGTACTTTCGGGCAGACATAACTCTTTGTTCCGTGGTCGTGGTTTGAACTTCGAAGAATTACGTCATTACCAATTGGGTGATGATATCCGTAATCTCGATTGGAAAGTTACGATGCGAACGGGTAAGCCTCATGTTCGTAGCTATACCGAAGAGAAAGACCGTAATGTGATGATCTGTGTCGATCAGCGCAGTTCGATGTTCTTTGCGTCTCAAAACACCATGAAATCTGTTGTGGCTGCCGAAGTGGCGGCATTGTGTGGATGGCGAGTGCTGAAAGATGGTGATCGAGTTGGTTTCGTTTTGGCGTCGCACCAAAAGCTCTTTCATACCAAAGCGCAGCGTTCTCAATCGGACTTATTGGCTCAGTTAAAACATCTTACCAAGGCTAATCAAAGCTTAGGTGTCAGTGTGAGCGATAGCGAAGGTGTTGGATTTAGCCAGTGGATTGAACTGATAAAACGAATGAGATTAAAGCAATCGACCTTAATCTTTATTAGTGATTGGCGAGATTGCCAAGAGCAACATCTTGACCGACTAAAGCAACTGCAACAACACAACGACATCTTAGCCATTATGGTCACCGATCCATTAGAACAATCATTGCCTAAAGATCTGGCAAGCGCAAACTGGGTGGTGGGTGATGGTCGCTTTCAACTTAATCTGGATAGCCAATCTAAGGTTAACCTCGCAAGTAAAAGCCTTGCCCAAAAAGCGGCACTTCAGAAACTGTCCCTTGCTAAATTGATGGCGATGAAAAACCTCCCTTATATAGAATTAGACACGTCGGGCAATCACATATCACAGCTGCAGAAACTAGTGGGAGGGCGCTAAATGGCTGTTGAACATACGCCTCCAAGTACTTATATCCTTCGCGACCTACATGATGTCGCCATTCCTGACAGTGTGAGCTGGGCTCCTCAAACGATCGGCTGGAAGATCCTTGGCGTTATTCTGTTATTGGTCGCTATCTATCTGGCTTATCGCTTGGCGTTAAGGTGGTGGAATAACCGTTATCGCAAAGAAGCGCTTCAAGAACTCATGGTACTGGATGCAAGAGACAAGAACTCAACCGAACGAACCTTTAAAGTCCTCAAAGTGGTGCTTCGTTACCTAGACAGCAGTAATGCCAAGTTGTTTGGCCAAGCTTATGTGAACCGTTTGAACGCTTATCTGCCTGTTAGCGCCAACACGAGTGAAAACAGCAATGCGTTCTTTGCCGATGAAGTTTCGGAATTATGGATGCAAAGCCTAATTGACCCTAATGTGCGTTTGAGCTTTGAACAGCGTTTAGAGGTAATTCAAACCGCGATGATGTGGCTAAAACTTCACAAGCCGAATGTACAGGTAACGGTTGAGGGGCAAGACAATGTTTGATGTTTTATCTGCCAGTTTTGAATTTGCGCATCCGCTGTGGTTTATTGCGCTGCCTTTACCGTTGTTGGTCTACTTTGCGGTGCCAGCTTATCGAACTAAGCAAATGGCGATTAAGGTGCCATTTTTTCGAGAATTGGTAGAAGCGATTGGGGAAGCACCGTCAGAAGGTGCAAGCCAGTTAACTCCAAGCTGGTGGCAACGAACCACGCTCATTATTACTTGGGTATTGGTCGTGTGTGCGTTAGCGAAACCAACCATTCTTGGTGAGCCACAGGTTCGCGAACAATTGGGTCGTGATGTGATGGTGGTGGTCGATTTGTCTGGCTCAATGGCGGAGCAAGATTTCACTTCTAAACAAGGCGATAAAATCTCTCGTTTAGATGCGACCAAAGAGGTGCTGGTTGATTTTGCGAAAACCAGAAAAGGTGACCGACTCGGTTTGATCTTGTTTGGTGATGCAGCGTTTGTACAAACGCCATTTACCGCGGACCAAGATGTATGGCTTGAACTGCTTAATCAAACCGATGTCGCGATGGCAGGGCAAAGTACGCACTTGGGCGATGCAATTGGCTTGGCGATCAAGGTGTTTGAACAAAGTGAAAAGCAAAGTGCTGCCGTTCAAGATTCAAACGTCGACACCAACGAAAAAGAGAAAGTCGTGATCGTATTAACAGACGGTAATGATACAGGAAGTTTTGTTGAGCCTATCGATGCCGCAAAAGTCGCCAAGGCTAAAGGCGTTCGAATTCACGTTATTGCGATGGGCGATCCGCAAACCGTTGGAGAGGTTGCTCTGGATATGGAAACCATCAAGCGTGTCGCTCAAGAGTCAGGTGGCGAAGCCTTTGAAGCACTTAACCGCGACGAACTGACCAAAGCCTATGCTCAGATTGGTGAGCTTGAACCTCAGTTATATGAAAGTACCACTTATCGCCCTAAACAGGGGCTGCACCACTATTTGATGGCGATTGTTGTAGTGATGTATTTGACCGCATTCAGCTTAGCAACGATACGCCGAAGATCGCTGCTCGCTTCTTCGGCTAAGAATTTGAAAGGAGAGAGTGATGCCTGATTCTCTCACGATACAACAGTTCTTTACCCAGTTTCATTTTATCCGACCTTTGTGGTTGTTGGCCTTTATTCCGATGTTCTTCCTGTTATGGGTTCGTTGGAGAGAAGAGACCAAACCAACGTGGAAAGACATTTTACCTACACATTTACGTGATGCATTGACGATTGGCGAAACAGGCTGGCGCAAGCAACTGCCGTTGAAGCTATTGGTGGTGATTGTGACTATCGCCATCATTATCTGTTCTGGCCCAACATGGCAGCGTGAGGCTTCGCCTTTTGGTGAAGACAAAGCGTCGATGTTGGTTGTGCTTGATAATAGTGAATCTATGCTTGCTAAAGATTTGCCTCCAAGTCGCTTGGAACGATCTAAGCAGAAAATTAGAGACTTATTGGCAGCTCGCAAAGGCGGTAATACGGGCTTAGTGGTTTATGCAGGCAGCGCACACGTGGCGATGCCCGTCACGCAAGACAACAAGGTGTTTGAACCGTTTCTAGCGGCTATCACACCCGATATCATGCCTGTTTCAGGTAAGTCAGCAGAGGAAGCACTGCCACTGATTAATCAGCAACTGTCTGGTGAGTTAGGCTCTTCTGTACTGTTGGTATCAGATGGTGTAAACCCAAGCACCATTAGGGCGTACGAGAGTTTCTTTAACGACAATCCGTATCAGTTGCTCATTCTCGCCGCAGGAAACAGTAATGTGGTGAGCGATAACCCTGTCGACCTAGATTCACTGCGTAACTTAGCGAGTAAGACGGGTGGACGAGTGATTGAAGTGACCGTTGATGATTCGGATATCCAACAACTGAACAGAGCGGTTGAAAGAAACATGCAGCTCAACGGCGAATCTTCAATGCCTTGGAAAGACATGGGCTATGGACTGCTTATTCCAATGGCTTTCATTATGTTGCTATGGTTCAGAAAAGGGTGGTTGGTGCAGTGGTGTGTTGTTAGCCTAGTTATTTCAGGCAGTATTTATTCACCAAGCACTTTGGCGAAAACAGTCAACTTAACTGCTGAGAAACCGGTTGTGGTGGAGTCGTTTACAGCTTTGGATAAGACCACTCAATGGTGGTGGGACTTATGGCTAACGCCCGACCAACAAGGTCAACGTTTGTTGAATCAGAAAGAATACCTTGAAGCGGCAAAACATTTTACTAACCCAATGCGAAAGGGCGCGGCTTATTACTATGCTCGTGATTTTAAGCTCGCTCACAGTGCGTTTTTGCAAACCAAAACTGACCTTGGTTTGTACAATGCAGCGAGTGCGTTAGCTAGGCAGCGTGAATACCTTGCCGCACGAGACCTCTTGAAATCATTAAGTGAGAAAGAGGATCTGTCACCAGAACTAAGAACGGATGTGGAGAACAATCTTGCTGTGCTTAGTGGAATTGTCGAAGAGGTAAACCGAACCAGTGAAAGCCAGTCTGGAACCACAGATGGCCCTGAAGAATCTTTAGAACTCGAAGACGATCAGCCGCGAACGGGTGATGGCGCTGAAGAAGAAACGGTAGCGGAATTGATGCTTAAGGAAACACTTAACGCGAATGAGATTTTGGGCAGCCAAGAGCTTGCCGACAAGTGGTTAAAGCGAGTAGAAGCCGATCCTAAGTTCTTCTTGAAATCCAAATTCCAAATTCAGTTAAGAGATCCTGCGCCTTCTATCGAACAGACACCAAAACAGGAGCAGGCGCCAAAACAGGAGCAGGCGCCAAAACAGGAGCAGGCGCCAAAACAGGAGCAAACGCAATGAGTCGATATGATTTAGCTCTTGAAGTCATTCAATCAAAGAGAGTGCGATTCAGAACCCGTAAGTGGTTACTGTCGATGACTCTTATATTGAGTTGGTTTTTTCCTTTTGTTGCTTCTGCTGCCGATATCTTCGACCTCCAAAAAAGTGGTGACGTTGAGCTTATCGCTTGGATTGGCGAGAAACCCAAGTCAGGCGACAAAATAACGCCGGGCAAAGTCAGCGTAAATGAGCAGGTCATTCTGAACATTGAGGTGGCGACACCGCGCTGGTTAACGGGCGGCACTCGAATCGGCAGTATCGAAATCCCTAACGTTATCGCTAAGCAGCGTAACCAACTCGCGACGAACTACACAGAAAGAGTCGGTGGTACTACATGGTCACGTCAGCGTTGGGAAGTGACGCTTTATCCGATGACTTCCGGTGAGTTTGTTATTCCAACCGTGCCGGTTCGCGTCCAAGTTTCTGCTCCTGATGGTTCAAACGTGGGCGGTACGCTTTACACGCAGCCGATTAAGTTTGAAGCTTCGTTGCCTTCAGGTTTACTCGATAATGAAACGCCTTGGTTTTCTGCGACAGAAGTAGATATAGAGCAGCAATGGCAACGCTCAAGTGAAGAGCTAAAAGTTGGCGATGCTATTACTCGAACTATCACGATTAAGGCAAAAGACAGCTTTTCTGTGTTGCTGCCAGATGTGCTAACCAATAAGTCCACTAAGCAGTTCCAAGCTTACCCACAGCCCAACCGTTTGGATGACACTCAAGAACGGGGTAATTATCGCTCAAGCCGAGTTGAACAGACTGTATATGTGATTCAGCAGGGTGGTGAGTTTACGCTGCCAGAGTTTTCATTTCAGTGGTGGGACAGCAAAAATCAACGCCTTGAAAACGTGGTGATAAAAGGCGAAGTGTTTGAAGCCAAACACACAGTCCAATCTTTCATCAAGGCCTACATGTCGGTGTTTATTACTGTTGGTTTGGTGTTGTTAGTCTGCATTGCGTTGATTGTTTCGGTTAAGCGTTACTACGCAAACCGCCCAACACCGAGTTGGCTGGTACTACGTCGTTTAGTTAAGCAAGGTAATTGGGCTGCATTAAGAACCTTTATCTACCGTCAATTGCGAAACCAAACCTCTCAGTTAGAACTGAATAAAGTGCAACTGGATAAAGCGCAACATGGTAAATCAAATGGACAAAAGCGTTGGCTAGAAGATAGCGAAGCCCTTCAACAAGGATGTGAAGATAAAAACGTATTCACTCGTTTATGGAAAGGGTTACGTAACTTGCCCAGTGACACATCAAACTCAAGCAATTCTCGTTCAATTGCCGCTCGCTTGAAAATCCCTAAAGCCTTGCCAGACTTAAAAGATAGAACTAAGTAGCAAACTTTAGTTATTCGCATCGAACATAATCGGCAGGTTCTCTACTATGGGGAACCTGCTTCTTTAATATGGAACTGTATGAAAAGTACCGAACTAAATCTAATTCCTATATTTGTCGCTATTTATGAAGAGCAGAACTTATCTAGAGCTGCTAATCGCATGGATATAAGCCAACCAGCAGTGAGTAAAGCACTTGCAAGGTTGAGAGATATCTATGATGAGCCACTGTTTCATCGCACCACATCAGGCGTAGAGCCAACCACATTCGCTATTGATATCTATCCTGCAATGGCCGCTGCACTTAAAAACTTTACTTCTACCTTATCCGCATCAAGAGACTTCGATCCTAAAACCTCAGGCCGCGTGTTTTCCATTGCCTGCGTCTCGGCGGCGAGCTACGAAATGATGCCAAAAGTCATGCGGTTAATCAGCCAAGTCGCACCAGGTATCGCGTTAGAGGTTCATCCTCTGTTTACCGAAGACTATGAGTCTGATTTAAGGCTGCAAAGACACGACGTGATTGTTGATATGACGCCTAAAGGAAGAACCATGCTTAAGCACGAGGTGATTTCTACAGAAGAGCTGGTGGTGGTGTGTAGTAGTGATCATCCTACGGTTGGCGATACCATCGATATGGAACAGTTCTTAGCACTCGAGCATGTGGTGGTCTCTAGGTGGCATGCGCGCAAAAGCTTATTAAGCTCTGAGCACTATAGTGACCTTGAGAAACGTAGAATCGTGTATCGCGCAGCGGGCGTTGTAGAGATGCTTCCTGTTATCGAAGGCTCTGAGTACATCGGAGTAATGCCTATTTCATCAGTGCATTGTTTTGCTGAAAAGTACGCGGTAAAAACACTGCCATTGCCCTTCGAGTTGGAAGACCTCGATATGTGTATGATTTGGCATCCAAGCCGTACTAATGAACCAAGCCATAAGTGGTTACGAGCTAAGATCAAAGCGGCAGCAAAAGAGTTATCAAGTTAGCCTATACAAGGACATAGCCATGGACAGCATTCGCGTGATTTTAAACGGAAAGAAAGCCAATATCCCGGAATTAAGGCAAGCCATCTTTGCGGCGAGGGACAATGATATTGACCTGCAAGTTAGAGTGACTTGGGAATCGTCGGACATGTTTCGTTTGGTAAGCGAGGCAATATGCGATGGTGTTAAGCGTCTGATTGTTGTCGGTGGCGATGGAACGGTGAATGAAGCCGTTAACGCGCTCAACCAGTTCCGTGCCAGTGAAAGACCACAACTGGCGCTTATCCCAATGGGCACTGCGAATGATTTTGCTACCGCAACGGGAATACCTAACGATATTTCGGGTGCTTTTGAACTAGCGCTGGAAGGCAAGGCGTTTGCGGTGGATAGCGCGCGTGCGAATGACCGCTATTTTATGAATGTCGCTGCGGCGGGTTTTGGTGCTGAAGTCACAGCTGAAACGCCAGTCGAGCTTAAAGATTTTCTCGGTGGCGGTGCGTATACACTAACAGGTGTGGTGAAAGCACTTGGCTTTAAGCCCTACAGTGGCACGTTGCCCATAGACAAAGGCAGCTTTACCGGCGAGATCCTTGTTGGTGCTTTTTGTAATGGTCGCTTAGCGGGTGGAGGACAAGAGTTAGCACCCAATGCATTGATTGATGATCGCTGTTTACCCAGTCGGGTATCGAGCTATCACGCGCCACCATGGCAAGGTGGGTTATCCAAGTCAGTGAGAAGTTCGCCCCGCTGTATGTGGCCTTGAAGGAGAACCTACTTCAACAAGTGGTGGTTCAGGCGGATGAAACGCCGCTCAATGTGCTCAAAGAAGAGAAGCAGTGTTATATGTGGCTTTACTGCTCAGGCGCTGACTCGCCCGAAGCGGCACTGCCGAATGTGAAAAAATCGCCTTGTACGACTAGCAAAACAGTCGCGCGAGGGTGTGCCCCGTGGACTTTTTAGGTGACTACAACGGTTATCTACAAACCGATGGCTACACGGCTTATCATGGTCTGCATCACGTCACTAATGTGGGGTGCTTAACGCAAGTTCATGGACGCGAAGAAGCTTCAAGGGGAAGGTAAATCGGGCAAGGCTGATAAAGTGCTGGCTAAACCCCAAAAGCTCTACGGGATAGAATCAAGCTTAAAAGGTGCGCCTGCCGAAGAACGCAAAGCAGAGCGTTAAGCGTATGCCAAGCCGATACTGGATGAGCTTTACCAATGGATGACAACCCAGAAGGTGATAGGCTCTAGCCCACTAGGCAAAGCAATAAAGTACTAGCTCGGGCAATGGCATAAACTCATTCGTTATATCGACGATGGTCACTTATCTATCGATAATAATCGCGCTGAACGCGCAATTAAACCGCTGGTTATTGGCAGGAAAAATTGGCTATTCTCCAACACACCAAACGGTGCTGAGGCGAGCGCGATGCTTTACAGCATCATCGAGACCGCGAAAGCCAACGGTCTTATCCTCTAAGACTACATGGTCAAGTGCATGAAAGAGCTGGCGAAAGCAGAGCCTGATATCGACGCACTTCTACCTTGGACCTCTTCGGGTCAAGTCAAAACAGACCTCAACAATATTGGCTTTGGCCTCGAAACTTACGTTTGGTGCTAGCTATGCCATCAGACTCTAATAACATATTTGGGTTCTTTGATGAGTTTGAAGCTTCAGAAGGAGAGTCACAGCAACCCCCTATAGAGCTGTTTCAAGAACCCGTTGAAATTTTATCAACCCTAGATAGTCAGCCAAATAAGGTACAACAAGAAGTCTTTGTGATAAATAAAAAGCGACATCCACTCACGGTAGTGAATATATGTAGGGTCACGTCCTGCATAAGCGATTTATTCAAATTTAAAGAGTGAATTAATATCGCACCATAAAGAAAAAATACTTCAAATACTCCAGAAATGAGCATGGCTGAGCATAGGGATTCTCAGGTTTGATGATACCAATATCAGGTCAGATGGCCGAACACATTTATGGGTACAACCATGAATTTAACGCATCGCTCACTCATGGTTATCGCTATCACTGTTGCTCTTTCTGCGTGGGGTAGTGATGAAACCAGCTCACGTCCTATTAAGCCAGAACCGCTTCAGACATTACCAACAGAGCAGGTTTCAGTATCCATCGGGGACGCGACTCTTTTCGCAAATAGAGAGTCTGTTGTGATCAATACCTTAGCAGGTGACGAGCAACGCGTATCCATTGAAGCGTTTAAAGGAATCACTTACGCCGATCAACAACGTTTTCAGCACAGTCACTCCGTCAATTAGAAGACAATGCTGATAGCGCTATAGATGCGACACAATTTAGCGCCGTGTGCCCACAGCTTAAAATAACCCAGCAAGAGCAATCTGAAGATTGCTTGAATCTTAATATTTGGCGTCCTTCGGAGATCAATGGTTCAGAGTTATTACCCGTGTATGTCTTTATTCATGGTGGGGACTTTGAATATGGCGCAGGTTCTGATACCGACATTAACGGTGATACCGTCGTGGCTAAAAGATACCATTCGATATACGGGTGGCGTTGGCGCTGGAAAGGCGAACCTCGATATTTTCAAAGAGTTCAGTATAGGTGCGTCGTACAACAAAACGATTCAATTCGGCACAAAAAACTCGGGAGTCGCTGCGCTTCAGCAGCTCCAGTTTCGAGTGGCAAACACACCATTGATGCTGGGTGTGAAACAGATTATTGGCCAGAGCTCGGTAGAGTTTGAGACCAGTAATGAAGATGTGAATAACGCTATCAATGGCGTTATTCAATATTTTATGGGCGAAAGCTCGGTGACCTCTGGGCTGGGTGTTGTCGCGGAATACGATAATGCGATTGATAATCGTTGGACCGTTTCTGCGTTTTATGGCCTGGGTAAAGCGACAGTAGAGGGCAGTCTGTCAGACGATGAAAGTGTCGATGCGTATGGTGCTGGATTTCGCTATCAGATAGCTTGCCGATATGGGTTACACATGGGGTAGACCTCGCTTTTAGTGACGTTGACAGCGCGTTTTATATAACGGTTGGCAGTGGATTCTAATGATGGAAAGGTGGGTGTTAGTCAATCGATTGATTTTTCTACATGCAGCATAGTTTTCATAGCAATCATGAACTAGTATTTTTTTACAACAAACATAACAGGTATCAATATGAAAAATTACGACCCAAATGAATTGGACGCTACGCAAGTATTACTTGATGGTGTCGATACAGATAAACGTTCGACTTTGACTAAGTTAGCGGTTGGGGCTGCGGCACTGCCTTTTGCCTCTGTTTTACATGCAGCCCCTGAAAAACTGGTTGGCCAAAACATCAAACTGATGCCTAACGAGAAAGGGCCATTTGATATCGTTATCGAAAATGGCCGTGTTGTTGATCCTGAAACTGGACTCGACGCAATTCGTCACGTCGGTATTAAAGGTAAGCGTATTGCTGCAATCTCAGACAAAAAGCTGCAAGGCAAAACAATCATCGATGCTGAAGGTCTCGTGGTTGCACCTGGCTTTATCGATATGCACGCTCACGGACAACAACTTCCTGCTGCCCGTGCTCAAGCATTCGATGGCGTAACCACCGCTCTTGAGATGGAATCTGGTCTATTCCCAATCGGAACGTACTACGATATTACTGCTGCTGAAGGTCGCCCGATTAATTACGGCGCTTCTGTAGCATGGACTTACGCTCGTATTCAAGCAAAAGAACCTACGATGCCTGCTCCTGATGGTACGATTGTTTGGTTCCAGAAAGCTTTTTCTAAAAACAATTGGCAAAATACCCTAGCAACCCCAGATGAATTAAAACAAATTCTGGGCTCGGTTGAGCAAGGTCTTAAAGAGGGGGGCTTAGGCATTGGTATTAACGCGGGTTACGCACCAGGTTATGGCCACAAAGAGTACTATGATCTTGCTAAACTAGCAAAACGCTATGAAGTACCAACCTACACTCACGTTCGTTACCTAAACAGCGCAGAGCCACAATCAAGCTTTGAAGCATACCAAGAACTCATTAGCCTGTCGGCGACAACGGGTGCACACATGCACATTTGTCACCTCAACAGCACGTCAGTACAAGATATCGAAGATTGTGCCGATTTAGTTCAATCCGCCATTGATCAAGGTTTAGCCGTTACTACTGAAGCTTATCCTTATGGTGCTGGCTCTTCCGTTATTGGCGCAGAAGTTTTCCGTGGTGACGATTGGTTACAACGTTGGGGTGTACCAAGCGCTAGCTACATGGAAGCGAATGGTAAAGCACTAAACCAAGAAAAAGTCACTGAACTACAAGCATCAGCGCCCGGTACCGTGGTTGTCATGCACTTCTTAAAACCCGATGAGAACAAAGAAGATCGCGCTAAAATGGACCGTTCAGTATTGTTTCCAGGTGCAGCTATCGCTTCAGATGCAATGCCTTGGATGGATGATAAAGGCGTATTAATTGAAGGTGATGTATGGCCACTTCCAAGCAACGCAATAGCTCACCCTCGCTCACTTGCTTGTTTCTCTCGTTTTATTGAAAAATATGTCGAGGAATACAAAGCGGTAACACTAGTAGAAGCGATGGAAAGAACTAGCTTAAACGCATGTCGTATTCTTGAGGATGCTGTGCCACAAATGGCAAATAAAGGTCGTATTCAAGTAGGTAAAGATGCTGATTTAGCTATTTTCAAACTTGATGAAGTAAAAGCCGTTGCAACATTTGATAAACCAAATGCCCTTTCTACAGGTATGAAATACGTACTTGTAAACGGGACACCTATCATTGAAGCTGGTGAAATGTTGTTAGATTCAAACCCAGGTGAAGCGGTTCGCAACAAAGTTACTGGCTAAGTTATCCTGACTTAAAAGGTTGGGCATTAGCTCAACCTTTTTTATTGCTTACCGAGTAAATATAGACAACGAAAATCGAAAGAGAGCATGCTATGAGCAAGAAGCCTATTCCAGTAACAATTTTAGCCGGATTTTTAGGAGCAGGGAAAACGACCCTACTAAACCATATATTAACCAATGCAAATGGAATGCGCATGGCTGTGATCGTCAATGATTTTGGATCAATCAATGTTGATGCGGAGTTAGTTAAATCTGAAAGTGAAAATATGATCAGCCTAGAGAATGGCTGTATCTGTTGTAACCTTGCAGAAGGACTAGTCGTTTCGGTAATGCGTTTACTCGCATTAGAGGAACGCCCAGACCATATTATTGTTGAAACTTCAGGTATCGCAGAACCCAAAGAAGTGGCACTTCAATTTGAAGATCCGGAACTGCAAGCACACGCACCTTTAAATGCAATCGTGACGACGATCGATGCGGAAAACATTTTAGGGCTAGAAGGCCCAATGGAGACGTTGTCGAAGCAGCAAATTCAAGTGGCTGACATTGTTCTGGTTAATAAAGTTGACCTAGTCGATGCTGATAAACTAGAGCAAGTCAAAGCATGGTGCCGAGTACAAGCTCCGTTTGCTAAATTGATTGATATTTCATTCGGCGAAGTGGATTTACCTATCTTATTTGATGCCCCTGAAAGTACGCGCTTTGTCACTAACAAAATAGCGGCTGATCAAAGGGAATGCCAGCACCATGATTGTCATGATGAGCACTGTCATCACGTGAACCATGATTTCGAAACATTCAGCTTTGAAACTGATCAACCGCTTAATCTACAAAGTTTGTATCCTCTACTGCAACAGTTTTCAATTGATGCTTATCGCATGAAAGGTATTTTAAATTTAACCGATCGTCCTGATCATCGCTGTGTATTTCAGTGCACGGGCCAGCGAGCCAATGTGACGGTTGGAGATGCATGGGAAGATGATGAATCTCGTTCGTCACGGTTAGTCTTCATTGGACCTAAAGGTGGCCTTGATAAAGAGAGTATGCGTAAAAAACTGAACGCACTGGTGGCGTAGTTAGAACGGAAATGGAGTAGATGGCAAGCCTATCAACCTAGCGCTTGCCTATACCTAGCTTACCTCTGCCTACTTTGCATTGACTCATCCTAAGCATCCTTATCTTATTGAATTATTGGCTACTTTCGATTCTATTCGGTTTTTCCAAATCCATATTGCTCATTCCCCTCGCCATCTGAAACAAAATAGTCTTATCGATTTTCGAGACTCTGTTCATCAGTACCTTCTCAGAATCGGTTAACGTCAAAAAGCAGATAAAGACTCAATCGTGGGTTATTGGGGCGTGTTGATCAGCGATTGTTAGCTCGATGGTTAGTCCTCAATGATGGAATCAAAATGACGACTAAATATAGAATAAACCATGATTTGTCCCGCCATAATCGCGCCAAACATCAGCAAGGTGGACAGACCAATATTCGGAATGGGTAAAATGGAGGTCGCAAAGAAGGACTCACTTGCTCCGACAATGATTCGACTACCGGGGACAAGAATGATGATCCCTTGAATAATGTATATGAGTGGTGGAACGTGACGCAATTTTCCCATCCCCAACCCGTAAAGCGTAATGAGTATTGTGCTTACCCATGTACCTACAACCCAATCGGAAGTAAACCAATGTGGCCCCCACATGCCAATTGCCGCGACAGGAAGGCCTAAGAGAATTTCTGTTATACTTGCGTTGAAAATAAGGCCAATAGCGACAGAAATCCCGATCAGTGCGGTGACATGAAGAACGAATGGGATTTCATCAATAAATACCGGTACCGATAATGGTTGATTGATTATGTTGGCTAAGCCTAACCCCATAACAATGCCGATGAATATTTTCATTACTATGAGTGCGCTTTGTGCAAGCAGTTCGATACCTGACCGAAAGTCATTGAGAGCAAGACTGGCTAAGCCGTTGGTGACGGTTAACCCAGGAATAAAAAGGACAATGGAAGAAATGCACAGTGCCAATGTTGGTAAGCCGGGAACCTGTGCCGCTATCATACCGGTTAAAAAACTGGCTACTAAGGCGACAAAGAACTCGACAAGAATGCTTCTTGGCCCAGTCAGGAAAATTTGTGCTAGCCAGGCTATAGCGCCCAGAATAATGGATAAACCGACCGCCAGATAAGTACTGCCAACTAACATTAAATAACATGGCGGAAGCAATAAATTGGCAAAGCACAAGGTACGATTCGAGTAGGTTTCTGAACCTTCGTAATGGGAATGAGTCGAAAACCCTTTAAGCGTTGCGACTAAATCACGTAAGTTAACCGAGGGTGGTTTTTTGTTTTCCATCACGACTTTTTGCGTGGGTTGCTCAAAAATAGTGATGACTTTTGTCGGGGTCACATCAATAGAGACATCAATGTTCTGGCGTTTTGCATAAGCTTGAGTGTATTGAGCTACCGAGTAAGGCGCACAACCAGATTGATGTAATCGGTCCGAAAAGCTCAAAATTTCTTGCTGGCATTGTTCGATATGATTTGTTTGTTTCATTCTGTTTGTTTCTCAATCACCAAGGCGATATATGTTTGAGGGGCATTCTAATTCAATAGTATCCTCATTCAAGCGTAACCAATAGTCGTGTATAGAGGACGGGCCCCTACAAACGAACAAGGCAATGGTTAAAAAGATAGGATTCATTGAATGAGAGGTTATCAGTTTATCGTTGAGGTAAATCAGTCATTGTTGAAGCTGCAACCTCAAAAATAGATCCGCTCACGCAGCTATTTGAAGGCGTAAAACTCCAAATCCATGAGGTGATTGATTTAACTCTGAGGCTTTTAGAAAAGCTCGGTAATGAGTAAAGGAAACTAATATTTAGGAAATGGAAGCGTAAATAAGATTGATGATGAGCGTTAGAATCACAACTAGAATGGAACCGACATAAGCAATTTCAATAATGTTTGAATCAATCCAGTTGCAGTATGCTTGAATTGCTAAACTCAGTTTGTTTTTCATAATGGCCTTTGGAAAATTAACCGAAATCTACTGTAAATAATAGCTTATTATGAGTGAGCTTTGGTGACGGTTTCAAAGGTTCCTTAGCGCTAACAGTGTGATTGCGGCGCTCACGTATTAACAATATCGTCCCGTGGGTTCATGGGGCGGATACAGTCGATAAGGTTTAAGAGCAGAAAATTGGGCTAAAAAAGAGCCGCTTATTTGTGGTTCATCGCGGCTTTCCAAGAAGTAGTCTGTATCTCGATACCCATACCCCATTCGCTTGATTAGCTATATCTTGTTGTTTATCCCTTCTAGGGTGCAGGTGTTTAGCGGATAACTTGCCGATGCGATAATACCGTGAAGATAAGGACTCAGTTTTCGTGCGAACTCTTTCAATGGCTTAATTCCACTCTCTTGTACTTGTGCCCACCACGCCTCCCAGAGCCCTTTAG
>NZ_JBFROI010000083.1:0-1063 GCF_041471405.1 Vibrio sp. 10N.261.52.C11 | reverse complement strand
GCCTCCCAGAGCCCTTTAGCATGTGCTTCTGATTCACAATACCAAAGCTCTTTGAGTTGTGCCCCGAGTATATAAGTGGTCATTAAGTCCTTATTGATATTCAATATTTCTGTAAGATAGCTGTCTTGCCGTGGATTTAAGTTGCCTCTATTTTTCAACAACACCCAGCGTGAGCGCTTGACCCATTGCCTCGCTTTTTTATCTTGCTTGAGTTTGTTGGCTTGGTCGACTCGGACTCTATCCATGACCTCACGACCGAACTTAGCAACAACATGGAATAAGTCGTAAACGATTTTTGCGTTCGGGCAATGCGCTTGAACTTCAAGGTCAAAAGCCGTATTCATGTCCATCGCGACCGCTTCGATATTATTGCCATGCTTGCCTAACAGCTCGAAGAACGGTCGTATGTCCTTGCGGCTACGGCCTAACCCTATCCAAATAACTTGGTGAGTCTTAGCGTCAGCAATGACCGTGGCATACCTGTGCCCTTTAAAGATAGCGAACTCGTCCATGACGAGTTGCCTTAGCTCTTCCCATTTCACTGACGGTACAACTTGTCGAAGTCGGCGTTTATCTATCTCTTTAATGGTGTGCCAATGTACGCTTGTTAACTGGGAGATATGCTTAATGGGAAGAAGAGGCAGCAGTTGTTCTATATAACTTTTTAAGCGCTTCGTTATACGAGCATAAGGCTCTAACCAAGATAGAGACTCTGTTTTTATGCCGCAGTCACGACACTTGATTCTTCGTGTTTGAACGGAAAGTTCAACAGGAACACCGAGCAACATGGCTTCTTTCACATGACGCCATTGATACTCGTGGATAGCTTCGGCTTCAAGACCACAAAGGCACTTAGCCTCAGAGTTAGGTTTAAGAGTCAGGGTAATAAGTGATGCTGTCTGGTGAGACTTTACTATTTGAAAGCCTTCCCAGAATGAAGATAGGAAAGTATGATTCGGCATGAAAACGGTAGTTTGTGTATGATTTTTGTTTGGCGACTAAACCATATCACTTACTACCGTTTTTGTTTTTAGTTCCCGCTAATCCGCGATGAACCTTTTTT
>NZ_JBFROI010000082.1:0-254 GCF_041471405.1 Vibrio sp. 10N.261.52.C11 | reverse complement strand
CTAAAGGGCTCTGGGAGGCTTGGTGGGCACAAGTACAAGAGAGTGGAATTAAGCCATTGAAAGAGTTCGCACGAAAACTGAGTCCTTATCTTCACGGTATTATCGCATCGGCAAGTTATCCGCTAAACACCTGCACCCTAGAAGGGATAAACAACAAGATAAAGCTAATCAAGCGAATGGGGTATGGGTATCGAGATACCGACTACTTCTTCTTGAAGATAAAAGCGGCTTTCCCCGGAAAGCCGCGATGAACC
>NZ_JBFROI010000081.1:0-6087 GCF_041471405.1 Vibrio sp. 10N.261.52.C11 | reverse complement strand
GATGCCATCTTTGATGGCCATTACTGTGGTATAGCCCTCGTTAGTAGCAGTAAATACGCCAGTCTCATCAAAGCGCCCCACATCAGAATTGCTTGTGTGCCAATCACTCACGTTTAAATCCGTCAATGTGCGAGATGAACCATCAGAGTAGTGACCAACCGTTTCAAAGGGCTGCTTGTTGCCCGCAGCAAGAGTTAGTTGACTGACACCTTTCATCACTATCGGAGAAGCGACGATATCAATACGTTCTAGTTTTATGGTTGATCCAGAGAAGGCGCCTTCTGAATTACAACCAGTTAATAACGTTAGTATTGGAAAAACCACTATTACAAATAAGGCTTTAAAACATTTAATCATAATAACTTACTCTTGGAACTGAAAACTGGGGATGGTAACTTCAACTCGGCGATTTTTAGCTCGCCCCTCTGCGGTCTTGTTGTCAGCAACAGGTTGAGACTCACCTTCACCTCTCCATTCAAGTTGTGTCTGTGTGGCACCCAATTCAATCAGTTTATTGACGACCGCTTGAGCACGATGCTCAGATAGGTTTTGATTGTAGAGTGCTGAGCCTGTTGAGTCAGTGTGTCCAACAACTGTGGCCTGAGCTTGTGGGTAAGAATTTAATATTGAAGAGATTTCAGTTAATTGGTCAATAAACTCTTGGCTAGGATCGCCTGAATCAAAACCAGACAATATATCTGTAGTTTTTGGTGAAAAAACCTGTATTTGAGGCGGTGTTTTTACAGTGGCTATCTCTTTAACGGGAGTATCTTCAATAATAGACGTTGGCGCTGTTTCGACTAACGCTGGTTGAGTTGTACTGCCAAACGTATAGGTTAGACTGACCAACAATCCACGGCTATCATACTTACCCGTGTTTGACTTACCAATACTGTCAATGTATTGATAACCCGTTGATAATCGGACGTTAGGGTTAAAGTGATAGTTAATCCCCACCCCACCGAGAGGAGAAAAACCTGTTGCATCGCTCTTACTTGAAGACAGTTGCGTTTTTTCCATGTCCCAATAAGCAGCACCAAGTCGACCGTATAAACTTAGGTTATCTTGTAGGTACCAATCGTAACGAAGAGTGCTTTCAATCAACCAAGTTTTAACATTAACCGAGTGGCATCCATCCGCCTTTAGTTCATCGTGATATTGATAGCCTAAATCCCAACTCCAAGAGGGAGTAAACTGTAACCCGCTATAGAGACCTAAAATTGTGCCCTCTGGATTTGAGTGATTGCAATTCTCCTCCAGGGCCCCTTGGTATCCCCCTACTACGCCAACAAAAAACTGAGGGGATTCTGTCGCGGCTAGGACAGGAACACTGAATAAACAGGTAAGTAATATTATTTTTTTCATAAATCCCAAATAGATAGTATCATTTTTGAATAAACATTAAATATTCTCAACAGCTTTAGACCTATACCACTGTAATAAGCGAACGTCCTACTTACGAGCTACGCTAGGTGTTCCTCTTACGCCAGAGCTATTCATCGCCCTATCAATGTTTTAAGCGCTTCTTTAGCTATGAATATTATCATTCAGTCAAATTAAGGAAGCTAAACGAAAATTAATATTAATTAATTTGTTATTTAAATATAAATTAGTTAACCGTCAAGGCATAATAAAATACTTGTGATGTAATCTTTTTAAAGTCGAGGAGTCTCATCCCCTAACTGAGCATTACGTCCTTTATATTTTCAATAGGTCTTTCATATTACGGATAACAAACATATGGACTATTTACTATTTTTACAATTTGTGTAGCTGCTACTTTTCCCCGGGGCCTGCGGTGTTATTGACTGTGAAAAATTCAGCCGTGTATGGGGTTGAGCGAGCGGTCTCAGGGATTCTTGGAAATATTGCAGCTATGATCACAATGGCAGGCTTATCGGCTACAGGTTTAGGTGTTCTTCTTTTGGCATCTGAATCATTATTCCTATTTATTAAAATGGTTGGCGGAATATATCTATTTTTACTTGGAATAAAGACGTGGAGATCAAACAAACGGACTTTAAAAAATTATGAGCCCCAAGCTAGCGCGAATAACAGAAAGATATTGTTTCCTCAGTTTATCGAAGTTGAACATTCCATCATACCGCAATTTATCTTGCTTACACTCACCTTTACATCGTCGTCATTCCTAGCACTTTTAACATACGCGTTAGTAACAAAGAAGCTTAAGTTTTGGCTTATAAAGGAAAAGGTTAGAGCGAAATTTAATAAGGTTACTGGAGGGATATTTATTGGATTTGGCTTGTCTTTGATTCTTAGCAACAAGACATAGAAGTTGTTTTAATAATGACTTCAACGCGACATGGACGACCGTTCCTCACTTAGACTTAATATATGAGTAGAGTGACTCGCCTGAACAAACTTAGCTCAAGCTGTTTTTACCACTACCACTGCCCTTTCCAAACACTACCCTTTGTATGACAAGATTAATGCGATGAGCTAAATTAGTGGAACAGAAAACCTTGTACAAGGGCTCAGCATAACCCGTCACACCTCTTCAAAGGAGTCAAAGTATGCGTTTTTAATCGCCTTTAAAATCACTCTTGGATTAATATTAGAAGAACAAACCATACAACTGGTAAAAATTGCGCAACAAACATCATCCGTCCTAATGTCCTCTTTGCTACAGTCATAACGTTTTACCACTCTAATAAGTAAACACGCCAAACTTTAGCTCTTTACTTAAAAACAAGATGCTCACAATCACATGTAATCTTGATAAAGAATCATTATTTATCAAGATTAGAAAATTAAACCTTCAACTTATGAGCTGAGCAGCTAAGTTGACTCAAAGACTTAGATTAATGACCAAGCCTCGCTATAAAGAAACTCACTGGAAGCAATATAATCAAGCTTTAATCAATCATTAGTCACTGATATTTTGGACTGGTGAAGAAGCAATTCAGCATTTAGCCGTTGATGCTAGTTGATGCTACAGGGCTGAAGGTCTACGGTGAGGCAAGTGAAAAGTAAATGAGCATAGACCTCCAAGTGTGACTGCCCTCAAACACGAATCTCACCAAAACCCTAACCTTAAAATTTGATGTACTTATGTTATTCCGACAGATATTTTCATCACCATTCCCAAAAATCCACTTCATATCTAAGCCTTTCAACCTCCTCATCGGTAAGTTCAGGTATTGCTTTGATAGGTCTTCCTCTGCGTTTAGGGGGAGATTTCGTCAGCTTAGGTTTGGATGCTCTTACTTTTCGAGTTTTAGGGTTACTCACAAGCTGACCTGATAATATTCCACTAATAACTTCCCCTATCGCCTCAGCAGATTGCGATACTTGCGCATCATCCACGTGAGCATAACGAAGCGTGGATGAAATGCGCGTGTGACCCAACAGTTTCGACACCATTGGGATAGGATACCCCTCTAACACCGCATAACTGGCAAAGGTATGGCGCAAGTCGTGAATACGAACATCCTCGATATTGGCTAAGGCTCGCACCTGTTGCCAGACCATACTAACCTTAGTCGACCGACTCACAAAACGACGCAAAGGCATAAACACATCATCGTGTGATTCGCTACGCTGTGTCCATGCTTGCTTGGATATGTCTGAGAGGAGCTGTTGCGCTTCCTTGCCCACATACACCACCTTCGCACCCGTTTTGCTGTCCGGCAAGTGCCACTCCCTGCCTTTAACAAAAGACCATTGCAGGCTTGTTACCTCTGAAATTCGACATCCCGTTAACAACACCAACTTTAGCACCTGACAACAGCACGCTTCCATATCACCTTGCTGGCTGACCACCGTTAATGCGTTATGCAACCGCGCTAACTCGTCCAAACTCAAAAAACGATTGAGCTTTTTTTTACGATTTTGCTTGAGACCATCACAAGGGTTTTCCATGCAATAACCTTGTTTCACCGCATATTTGAAGATAGAACGAAGCACATCAAGATTACGGTTGGCAGCCCCTGCGTAATTCTGGCTGAGTTCATCAAACCAACGATGCACATGACACGAATCAATACGGCTGACAGGAAAACGTCCAAACTCGGGCAACAAATGCTTTTTTAAGGCGCTCGACGCTGTCCCTTGTGTACTCACTTTCCATCCCTTGCAGACCTTATCCGTCCATTCTTCTTTCACCAACGCATCAAAGCGGATCAACCGTATCGGTTTCGTCTCTTTGTCTAAAAAAGAGGCCTGTAAAGCACGTACGTGTTGTCTCACTTTTTTGAGTGTCAGTTGTCCCACTGCCGCCAACGTCTTATTGGGAATGGATAAATGAGTCACATAGAAACGGCGACCATCGGTATAAACTCGAACTCCTAACGCTGGCACTTGGGTATCCCACACCGTATACGTTCGAGTTTTCGAATGAAGTAATTGAATCACTTTAGAAGTGAATAACAGTGACTTCATGAGCGCATACCTTTAACGAGCACTCCCGACACATGAGAGGCCGCCTGACACACGTCCTCACGTCCCAAATGTGCATACTTTAGCGTCGTTTCCGCTTCAGCATGCCCCAAAAGGCGACTCAGCACGATCAAGTTTACCTTCGACTGAATGGCAATACTGGCGTAGGTGTGACGTAAATCATGCAAACGTACACCTTCCAATCCTGCCAACTGGCGAGCCTGTCGCCAGAATATACCCAACTGATTGGTGGATATGGGTTGAGTGTTACAAGGGGTTGGAAACAGGTAAGGACTCTCTGATTGCCATGCATCAAGATAAGCTCTAACTTGTGAGCAAAGGTAAACCGTTTTCGCCCCCGTTTTACTGTCTAGTAAATGCCAGTGACCACCTCGGTACTCTTTCCATTGTAAGGTTCTCACTTCCGATGAGCGGCAACCTGTGTATATCAACAAACGTATTATCATGACCTTAGCCGGGTTATCGCCCTCTAACGTGTCTAACACTCGCCAGAGTTGTCGCAATTCGTCTTTACTAAGATAGCGCTCTCTCCCTCCTTCTTTATAACGCTTGAAACCACGGCAAGGATTGGTATTTTTAGGACGATATTCCCACGTTTCACATTGTTGCATCATAACCGACAGCAACACTAACGCTTGGTTGGCTGAGCCTTTCACATGGCTTAACTGGGCAAACCACTGCTCAACATCATTTCGAACAATAGATTGTACTTCCCTATCTCCAAGATAAGGGGCGATCTGAAGACGAAAGGCACTTTCGTTCTTTTTCAAAGTGCGAGGTTTCCAATGACGAGGATAACGCTCAAAAAACTCTTGGCCGAACGCCTGTAGCGTTATGGAGGGCAATGCTTCAATTTTCGGACTGCGTACTTGATGAACAAGCTGCAAGGCTTTTAGTCTTGCTTGACGTAATGAGCACTCTAATGTGCACCCTAGCTTATGATTTTTTCTCAATCCGTTACTCTGGAAGCGAACAAAGAACACTCGTCTCCCTGACGGGTAGACTCGTAAATACAGCGTCGACACCTTGGTATCATAGTATTCTTGTGTGGTCGAAGTCGGTTTTACATGCTCGACAAATCGCTGAGTAAGAGGCATTTTTTGCATTTTAAGCTCCTGTTTACAGGGGCATTTTTGAACAAAAAAACGTTATCAAAAATGCCATAACATCAAAAAACAAAAACTTAACATCAATAATTATCAATAACTTACAACAGACAACCATTCATAATCGCTAGATTATGGGGTAGGGTGTGGTCACCAACTCAACTAACCAACAACTCAGAACGAATGATCTGAGTTCCTTAATCAAAGCGACGGGAAAAACTGACAGCGAAAGACAAAAGCCGACCAGGTGGCGAATGAATCTGACGAACGAGGGATGCGGGGGATCTGGAAATTGAAGGAAGAAAGCGAGAGGAAAAGCTAAAGGCATTGCACCATTATGGTGCAAGTCCTTTTATTGAACGTTCATCTTAAAATAAACCGATTGGACTTTTTGGATGTATATTTTTCTGGCGTTCTCGGTACGTTTGGAAAAACCCGCATTATACGCGCCGACACTGTTCCAGTTATAACCATGACTAGAAAAATTAGAACTTAATACCCACGCGCCAAGATGAACATTAAAGCAAGGATTATAGATGTTTGTTTCATTCACATTAAATTC
>NZ_JBFROI010000080.1:0-23419 GCF_041471405.1 Vibrio sp. 10N.261.52.C11 | reverse complement strand
ATATCAACATCTACCGATTTTATATTGATATTAAACGATCAAAAATATAAACATTTACCGAAATAAGATTTTTTAGTATTAACATTAGCCGATCTAAAAAAAAGGTAAGATCATTAATTTAAGTTAACTTATGATAATTAACCTAAATTGGTTATAAAACGATCAAAGCATTAGATAAATTATGAATTAAATACATAGTTTGATCATTGCGAAGTAACTAAACATTTACCGAAAAAAGTAGTTATTTACCGATATTTATACATAATTTATGTGACGAGCTATAGATATTTACCGAAATAATATAGACATCTACCGAAGTTGATGAGGTAAGTAAGGTTATCTGTTAAAATGATACTATCTCATTCTTAGGTAATGATCATGACGTTATCATCCAACTCTAGCCTGACGGTTATTAATGAAGAAGACCGAAAAAATCGGTTTATCTCATCGATTCTTTTCTCTCGAGCAACTATTTTTCATCCTGCTTCTCGTTTGACTTCAACGATGCAGTCAAAATTGATTCAAATTGCTCAGAGTGGTGGTACAGATCCAAATCACCCATTAGAGAGTGTTAATATTAATAGCTATGGGAAAAGCTTCAGGGTTGATCTACATGTAGATTATCTCCTACAACCTCATCGCGATATCCTCGAGACTATGCTGGCCTATGCTCAAACTATTCAACTCGACGATGCTTCTTATGAAGCGGGATCTCGTTTAAATTGGTCCCAAGTATATCAAACCATTTCTGATGGTGATATTTCTGACACTCAACAAGATGGTTTCGACTCTTTTATTGACCGGGATGCAACCGTTTTATCGATGAGTATGTATGAGCTAGCAACCCGAATGGGAATGGCGACAACTCGTCCGAACTACGATCAAATTGAGCGTCGTATTACTCAATTGGCAACGGCTCATTTGGTGATTAATGAACTCGATGAAGAACAGAACGTTGTAGGCAAAAAGCCCTTAGAATTTGTGCAAGATTACCGTTTCTATTGTGATCGAAGTAAATTCAAAACCGGCCGTAAAAACAGTAAGAATCTAACTAACCATGTATTCTTAGTGCCAGACATGCGCTTGCTACAAGCGATACGCGACCATGGTTACTATTATCGATTAGAACAACACAAAATGACCAACTATAGTAAACCGTCAGTTCGCTCATTCTTAAAATACATTACCACGCACAAAGCAGAATTTTTACATAACAAAAAGTTTGAATGGGCGCTCGATAGTTACATTCAGTCTATTGCTTCTAAAGTCAGCCATAGCTTCCGGAGCGATCTAAGAAAAGATTTGTTGGCCAATGCCGTGCAAATTGAAAAAGATTTTAGTCTTCAATTTCGCGATGTTGGTAATGGTATACAGATCTTTTATATTGGGGAGGGTAAATCATGATTACTCAATCTCTTGATAGCTTGATGTCTTCACCTGCGAGCCAAAGCCTAGAGTTCAGTATAAAAGGCTTACTCAAAGGGCATGTAGGTATGTTGATTGCCGCACCGAATGTCGGTAAATCTCACCTTGCACTTTGTATTGCGATGGAACACGCTTCTTCAATGTCTTTACTAGGGATGAGCGCGGCCGACAAACCGGCTAAAACCTTGGTACTGAGTTCAGAAGACGGGGCTGGCGTGATTCAATCTCGAATGAAAGAAAAGCTGGTTAATTGCACTGCCACCATTAAGTCAGAGCTAAAAAAAAATCTACATTTTTTAACGGACATTGAACCGATAGTGATCCCGCCCGACAGCTCTGCACAAGAAAAAGTAGAACATAAGCAGTATTTAGAACAACTCAAACAAATTTTCTCTGAATTCGATTTAGTGATAGTAGACACCGTGACTGAGTCAATAGGCCGTTGTGAGGAAGTCAAACACGATCGCTTAATCAAAAATGTCTTCCAAAGCCTTGCCAGTGAATCAGGCGCTAGTTTATTGCTTGTTCATCATGTGAATAAAGAGGAAATTCGTGGTAATCAAGAAATTACCATGGCATCTGGGGCTGGTTTAACGTCGATAATGCGATTAACAAAGTGCTTATTTACGTTAAAGAGAAACAAGGATTTCCTGTCGATTAAGTACCTTAAGAGTAATTATTTACCTGAAAATGAAAATCAAGGGTTTGCGGTTGAAGTAAGACAAAACCTTACGATTAATCCACAGGTATTCAGTTTGAAATCCAAGACGTCTAAGTCTGTTCGATCGGTGCAAAGTATTAAGCAAAATCCAAAAAAAATTACGCTGCCTGGAACTATCCCGGAACAAGAAGAAATTGAAGAGCGTAAAAACCTCAGAGACGTTTTGTAAGCTAGCTCTCACATTTTCAAAAAGCACCGAATTTCGGTGCTGTCTTTTTGTCTGACTCTGTTCGCACTTTCTTATATCCGTTCACTTTTTTGTCTACCTTAGATAATCTTATTTAAGGTGAAAACATGGTGAACTACGCATATTTAGGAGTCTCTTCAGACAACCAATATGTAGCAAACTAAAAGCACGGGCTCTATGACTCTACCAAAAAGGTTGGGATAGGTAATTTGGTGTTTGTAGAAGTCAGCCGTATTGCACGTCTTACCTCACAAGTGCTCAAAGCACTCTAAGTGAGCATGGAAAATAAAATCATCGTCTATATTGCTAATCAGAATTTGCAACTGGATGGTTCAATGCTGTGTCGGATAATGGCAACAGTACTAGGCGCCAAATTTGGTTTTACTCTAGGCTTATTTCATGAAAATTGTCTATGTCCGTGTCAGTACCCAAGACTAAACGTCCGACGTTCAAATTTAACAGCTAAACCAGTTGTTGGGCTTTGCGAGGGAAGGGGACATTATTCACGTTACCAAAGTCGATTGAATGGCGCGTAATACCATCGATGCATTGCAAATTACCGCTCAGCTCGCGCAAAAGAAAGCCGGTTTGGTTTTTCATGATTTGTGCTATTTGGAGCTCAATAGCTATGTAGGCCGGATCATTTACACCACCAAGATGGAAAGAAAACACATCTTGCAGCGCTGTAATGAGGGGGTTGGCACGAAAATAGGGCTTGTTTTTTCCAGCTTTACGTTTCATGAAAACGGTTGAGGGGACGTTTAAGTGTACTGGGTTTTGTTTTTATGTTCGATGCAGTTTTTAGGAGGCCGCATGACAGTTTGTCCCACAAGATCCGCCGAGACATATCTAGGTGAATTCGACCGATTTTGACTCCACCGTAAAGGCGGTTTAGGTACATGAGGTGCTCGTTAAGGATTTCGAATCTACCGACTCCATAAGACTAGAAGAAGGCAATCTAGGTTAAGGTGTCAGGATTATATATTGTGACGGCGTAACAAGTTTTGAGCCGATGCGAGAAGATTACGTTTGCGAAGAAAGTAGAAAGGACGAGAGAAACAACGTTCGCGTATCGGCCTCTTCTCTTTATGACGACTAGGAACAGGCTCTTAACGTCGATATCACGTTAAATAATCGTTAATGTTTACTTCATCAATTTGCTCAGGCTGTAAATAGTCATCAGTAAGACGTTTACAAACCCTCGAACTTAAAAAAAAAGCGAACAGAGCAGGGTCAACGCTTCAAAGAGATCGGCAATGGCCATGACTTTTGTGGTAAGAGGCATCTCTGAGCCCGTTAAGCCCATAGGTTACACTTACCATTAATTTTCTCATGGTGGCCTCCCGCAATTTTTGCCAAGTTTCGAATATGTCGTGGGAACGGTAGCTACTCCAAAATATGGATGGTTTGAACAATGTGATCGTTGATGATAAACCGTTCTTTCTCTGTTAACGTGCCGCTCTGAATACCTAAGTTGTGCATTTATCCTTTATTCGCCTGATATTGCTTCGGCTGGGTATTTATCTTTTTTCGTGTACTGCTTCATTTCTTCTGAAGATGTACCGAGTTGTTTACTTAAGGTTAGAGTCCACATTCGTGAGACGATATTAGGTTCAGTTGGTGTGATAAACTCTGCTCCCAAATTAAGCTGAGCTAAAAATTAAAAATATTGATTCAACTGTTCACAATTTTCTATTAGTTGCTTTCACCATCCAACTGGATACGCTTGCACCAAAGACTTCAATTTCGTAATTTCTTCCTCACGTTTAAGAAGCTTGAAGCGTATTCTTACTTCGTGGATCCGGTTATAAATCGCTTCCAGTTTTGTTGCTTTTTTGACCACACCTTCGGGTGTCGTGATTTTTCCACAGTTATGTAGCCAACTCGCCATTTTCAACTCTTGCCACTCTTTTTGAATTAAGAAAAAAGTGGTCAAAAGGCGGTAAGGTAGATTCTTGAGCTGCGCGAGTTAACCACTCGGCTAAGATTGGAACACGTTGGAACTGGTTTCTGTATAAAGGGATTTTTTGTCTAATAATCCTGCAATAAATTTGATGAATTGGTTAAGGAGTCATGTATGGTTTATGGTGTGCACGACATGGAAATTTGATTCGATAGGGACAGCAAGGAGTGCCTTGAAAAGACATTTATTGCCAGAGTTTGTGTGCTATCCCGTCAGTAGCCTTGATTCATACCATGTACAACGTTGATTTGATGAATTTAGTTGACTTAGGCTGGCGCTGCCAACCGTAACCTTGATGTGCTTCGTTCTATTTTTAAGTATGCTGTTCAGCAGCGTCTTGTATGGAGAATCCTTGTGATGGCATTAAGCAAAACCGTAAAAAATAGCTTAATCACACATCTTAAGTATGGAAGAGCCAAAGCAGCTTAAAATCGTTTTAAGGTGCTAAAATTGCTCCTTTTAATGGGTTGTCTAATTTAAGAGGTGACGGGGCTGAGATGGTCTTTTGTCAAAAATGATGAATGGCACCGCAGTTGTTAGGTCATAAGCGTATTCCGTCAACGCTTCGTTTGCCCATGTGAATGATGCGCAAGTATCGCTATCTTCTGAGGCGATAGGGGAAGTCATTCGTGGAATATTATCAGGTCAGTTTATGAGTAAACCTAAAAATCGAAAAGTGAGAGCATCCAAACCTAAACAGACGAGCTCCCAAGCGCAGAGGAAGACTTATCAAAGCAATGCCAACACGTACTGATGAGGAAGTTGAACGGTTTAGGTATCTGTGTTGATATTAGGATGTTAATTGAGTCGATTCTCGGGCGATAACTCACTCTAGTAAGGGCTAATTTTCAAAGTGATAGACGCAGAAGTGTCTTAATATTAACCAACAATAGTCTGGTAAGTGTGTTACCTTGGTTTTTATCCCTACCGCTTAGTAGGGACTTCTTTTCTTTTCCGAACTCGCATCTCGGCACTCCTTAGTTGCCCTCCTAAGCCTCACCGCAGGCTTTAATTATGTCCATTTCAACCCAAAAGTTAAGAAACATCTTCAAATTCACTAGAATTGAAAATTTCAAAACCAACTACAATGTAACTCATATTGCTCCTTGCCTACCACTTGCTCAGAAAGTGAAACCTGTCATCCCTTCGGCAATTATATATTGCGAAGGTAATTTCGGTGAAATTGATGGTAAAACCGCTAATGGGCTAGTGAGGCATTCATTAAGCTATCGTATTCTATCGGTTATTGATAGTGTATCTGCCGGCTTAGATGCTGGAGAAGTACTTGATAACAAAGCCAATGGAATACCGATCCTTGCCAATGCTGAAGAAGCTATCATTCACGCGGAAAGCATTCCCGATTACTTCATTTTTGGCATTGCGCCATCAAGTGGTTTTTTATCTGACTTAGATAAAAGCATCATTTTAAATGCCATGTCACTAGGAATGAACATCGTAAATGGCTTGCATGAATTCCTAACTGATGATCCTCTATTTTTAGAAGCTAGCTTAAAGAATAACGTTCGAATATTCGATACTCGCAAACCCAAAAGTAAAGGCGATCTGAAAACGTTTAGCGGCAAAATACACAACGTTAAATGTCCGAGAATTGCTGTAATGGGGACGGATTGCGCGCTAGGAAAACGAACAACAGCAACAATATTGGCGAATGAACTGACTAGAAAAGGCCTTAACGTCGTTCTGATTGCCACTGGTCAAACAGGTATTATGCAAGGCGCACAATACTGCGTTGCACTCGATGCTGTCCCTTCACAATTTTGTGCCGGTGAGTTGGAATCTGTCATTGTACAGGCCTATGAAAAAGAAAATCCGGACCTGATTATTATTGAAGGGCAAGGAGCCTTGAGTCATCCTGCGTTTTCAACCAGCGCATTTATCTTACGTGGCAGTTGTCCAGCGGGTGTGATATTGCAACATGCTCCTAAACGTTTATATCGTAGTGATTTTCCTGATTGCCCAATGCCTTCGATTGCTTCAGAAATCAATCTTATCGAAACGTTTTCTAATACCGATGTTATTGGACTAACACTGAATCATGAAGATATGTCTTTAGATGAAACCTGTCGTGCGATAGACAGCTACACTACCGAATTTGGTATACCGGTTACTGATGCATTATCACAGCCTGTCGAACATCTACTGCACATCGTAACGTCAGCCTTCCCTATGATAGCAAGAAAACTGGCCGCAAAAGGGTGAACTGCCCTAGATTAGACATTGATTGTGGGAAGATTCACCATAACGCTCAGTACCTGATCACTCAGCTCTCACTAAAAAATATATCCGTTACACCTGTAACAAAAGTCTTCCTCGGCCACCCTATCATCGCACAAGTTCTTATTGATGCTGGCGCAACAATGTTAGCCGATTCAAGAATGGAAAACCTTCAAAAGATGACTGAATCAGGCATTGCTATCCCTAAAATGCTGATACGTACGCCCATGCTAAGTCAAGTGGCGAGTGTAATAAAATACAGTGATATGAGTTTAAATTCTGAAGTTGAAGTAATTCAGAGGCTTTCACATGCAGCGGAACAACAAAATTGCCGTCACGGTATCATTATTATGGTTGAGCTTGGCGATCTCAGAGAAGGTGTGATGCCGAATCGCGTGATTGATTTTATCCGAGAGATTATTTCTTTACCGAACATCACGATAAAAGGAATTGGTGCGAATTTAGCCTGTCGGTATGGCGTCGCTCCAAATGAACAAAATATGAATATTCTTTCTGATCTTGCCGATGGAATTGAAGCTACATTTGGGGTCAATCTAGAAATTATTTCAGGGGGTAATTCTGCTTCAGTTAACTGGGCTCTTCAGAGAACAGGCTTAACTCGAGTCAATAACCTTCGTATAGGAGAAGCAATTTTTTTAGGCTGTGAGCCTTTAGAGCACGAAAATATCAAAGGCTTACATACGGATGCGGTTTCTTTGACCGCTGAAGTGATTGAATCCAAGATTAAACCGACTTTGCCTTGGGGAAGTCGGGGGTTAAATGCTTTTGGTGAAAAAGAAAACCTTCAAGATAGAGGGGAGGTATCACAAGCTATTCTGGCATTAGGCCGCCAAGATGTTTGTGTCAGCGGGCTTAAGGCTCCGAATGGGATTAAGATCATGTCTTCAACTAGCGATCACTTTGTCCTTGAATCCTCACAGAAACCACTACTTGTAGGGGAAAAAGTCACATTCAGTTTAGATTACAGTGCGCTCTTATCTTCTATGTCTTCACGTTATATCCATAAATATTTTAAGGCACCTAAAGGGAGAAGAAGCGCATAATGCTACGAACAACAGTAATTTTCTTCGTCAGTGTCATGCTTAACGGTTGTCAGATAAGCCCAATAAAATCTAATGGGCTTGCCGATTATAGAGCGACGGTTATCTCAAGCCAACTGCCACAAGAGTTAGGCTCAATCACACTCGTAAATGCTCAGTCAGAGGGCAATAGTGTCACTCTTATTTTCGTAAAAAAGAAAACTTTGAATATGGACAGCTTAGTAGAAAAAGTCGCCGTTAGTTTTTGTGACAACATCGAAATAAGACCACTATTAGAGAGGGGGGTCTCTTATCGAATCATTACCTTAGGCAAAAATGATAACGTAGAAAGCCTTAACGTCATTTCTCTAGCTAAGTGCTCTAATTGAATGCTCAGCAGTCGAATGGATAAAAGCCAATACGAGTTGTTCAATGTACTAAATGACACTATTTTATTAAGGTTTGACCGCCTTACGCCTTGGGAAAAAAACTTTATCACGGACCTACACCACAAAGCTTTAACTAAGCAGCTCATTTCAACGAAACAAGAACAACTTGTCTTAAAAATTTCAATGAAAGCCTACAAATCAAAGAAGAAAATCGAACATTCCAACTTTTAATTTAAGCCTGTATATACTTAATCGGTTGTTGCTTTCGCATTTGGCTTGGAAAAGAAAATTGCTGGCTGTTGGAAGTCATCAAAATCCATTTCATGAGACTCTGTTGAGTTCTTGTCTTTTTCTCAAATTGAACTTCAAGGTCTGTTTTTCTCTGAATCTGCTTAACACGGCTAAATATCCTATTTTGCGAAGAGACCTCGCAACCCCGGAAGTAGAGAAAATCACTCGATCTTAGTTTGTTATCAAGAATGGCTCAGTTAAGTAACGCAAGCTACATCCAACTACTATCAATCTCTAGTTTGGTTTTGATCCGCCAAATCTCTTCAAGCCGAAAGGAAATGTCGGATAGACGGCACCTGTTACCAGGTGCCACCCTCCTCAGAACCGTGTGCAACTTTCACTGCATACGGCTCAAGCCTCCACAAAGGCACAGTGAAGCACCCAGTAATTAAATCGTTATAGGACTAGAGCGAGACCAAAAGTTGATCGCAACATTAGCTCTTCGTGTTAATTACCTTTGCGATACGCACTTGAAGCTTTAATACCTCGCCAATGAGCACTCAGTAATTGAGAGACCACGGTTCGTTGTAAGAAGATGCACTAATTTCATTCGAAATCATCATTTGCTTTTCTTCTTCAATAAAGTTCTTCAAACTCTTTCGCAACGGGAGACCAGTTAGAAGTCAGCTCGCTTTCGCGCCAGATAAAAATCTGTATCCACTTCATTACAAAGCGGCATTTGCTTTCTCTAACCTCCTTTACCTGCATACCTATCGGCCACCTTCACAGGTAGCTTTCCCATAGGGAGGTATACAGGCTTACCCTGTTCCGTATGTCGCGTAAAAATGTCAACTTAGATGCCCACAATGGTGCGGAGAGTACAATGACCACGAAAGAGCATTGTCCAATCTCTTTCCGACTCTCGTTGCCTTTTGGCTACAGCGTATTAACCACTTCCGCTGTTTCATCACATAACGCGCCTTAAATGGATTCACATTACATTCATCATATTGACTCCCTAGCACTCACCCGATTTTGAGGTTATCAGGAGGAACATCCTCTCACGATTTTGCTCCCGCACAGCCTAACGACCAAGCTTCGTTACGTTGTCAGAGCCGCTGCTTTATTCAGGCTCTTAGGGTCATCTGGTGATACAGATGGTTCACTCTGCGTGGTGAACAACGCTTCATACGACTTCAGGTCGCACGGACAATTATGAGTTAGATAAATTGCAGTACAAATAAAAAGAGGTCTCCTTTACCTGTATTAGTTCCTATTAGCTCTGATAGGTCCCGAGGCGATAAGTGGGGGGACGTAAAGCAAACAGAACCAGCGTGGTAGGTCACGTCGATTCAGTGATTTAGTTATTACTACCACTGCGTTAATGGTGAAACGAGTCTTCTCTATGCCATTGAGATCGCTGCAAGGGTCTATCGATTCAATATTTAGGCTAGCTTCATGTTCCGTTGAGCTGCCCACATAACAAAAGTATCATTCGCCATGCAAAAGAGGTAGATATCTCATCTAAAACAAAAGCAAGAGGCGCAATGCTGTGCCTAGCCATTGAGTAGAGAGGCATCAAGGTTTATGGTGAAGGTAAGTAGGAAGTAAAAAACCTTGTTCAGATGGGAAGCTTAGAGTATGGCGAAAGTTACACTTAGCGGTCGATACCAAGACGCCGGAAATCCTTGCTGCTGAGTTAAGTTTATCTAATGTTACCGGTGGAGAAGTGCTCCCGAACTTACTCAAATAAACACGCCGAAGTCTCATAGAGGTATCTGGCGATGGCGCTATGACACGAGGTCTTGTTACTATGCAATTCAGATTAAACTCGCGTTTGAGCTCATCCCCCTCCCGAAATCTCGCGGCTGGTTGCCCGGAGGTGTCCGGTTCCAATAAGTATTGGAAACAGCGGTCTGGTTATCACAAACGTTTACTTTCATAAACTTAGACATGCTCAAAGCGCTGTAGAAGCTTGGGATGCCTGAAACCTGTCGTATTGATTAAAAAGCATATCAAACGGTGAAAAATGGTCTCTCAACTGAATTACGCGACAAAGCGGCCGTGCTTTATTGTCTTCTATTTCACCCATCCTTCCAAAGCGCATCAAATTCTTGGGCTTCAAGGATGTCTTCAATGCGGCGACGAACTTTGGTCTGCTGCTTTAATTTTTCTGGCACGGTTTTACTTGGATATGGTAAGGCGTGGTTGGGTTTAAGCGGTATTTCCATGCGCTGATGGGCTGGTACGGTTCTTTTGTCCATGAGGTGTTCTCCTTATTATGAATCAATCCCACTATTTTAATATTTTGGCTGATGTCGTTCTCTTCAAGTTCATTCTGGGTGCGTGCTTGACGGGGCCAGAATGAACTTGAGGTGTAATGTATTTGGCGATGTGGTCAATTTCTTTTTTAACGACTTTGCTTTGAGTGGACGTTTTCAAAACAAGGTCTTCTGGATGTCTTGGAACCAATCCAAATTCAATTGAACTTCTGCGAGTCGCTTTTTGAGGATAAGGGTTTGACGAGCGTTTAATTGCGGTTGTTTCAAGGTTCGTTCGTAATATTGACATACCGTGAGGGTGGTTTTGATGCTGAGGTCTATCTCACGGCTTAATTCTGTTGGTGCGAGAGAATGATTCATCAATTTTATACAAAACGAATCTCTATGCTGACAGGTGGCCACCGGTGTCGATAGCCAGTTAATTAGCGCTTGTTTACCAAGTTCGGTGATAGTGAAAGCGTTGCCTTTTGAAGCACAGTTCGCATGCGCTTCTATCCATCTTTCTTTGTGCAATACCTTAATCTCTCGATAAGTATGCTGTAGGACGGCGCTCCAATAATGGGATTTGTTGATTTCTTTGGTGACGCTGTAACCTGAGTGGGGGTTTTCATTTAAATACGTCAATATGACGTAACGTAGTGACATCTTTTTAGTTCCTTCAATTATTACAATGCGGTCGGCTTGAATGCGCTGAGATGTTAAGTGAAACGACTTTCATCATTATTGGGACGATTATTAACCTGACGTCTTTATGCTTCTTCTTGTCAGCTATCGCAAGAGGTTGAAGGGTAATTAATAATTAATAATTAATAATTATCCGTTTTTTGATTTTGAGTTGTTGATAGGCTTTGTGGTAACCATACCGCTCTTTCCAATATTTATTTGAGCCGTATAACTTCTAGCTGCCCATTGCGAGATTTCTAGGATGGCCACGCTCCCAGAAGGCTGCCCCTTCTCTTGGGGGGAATAAGCGCAACGGCTCGCTTAATCTTAATAGCAGCGTGACACGATCTCGTGTCGTAAGCGCCATCACCAGATACCTCAAGGGTGCTTTGACGTGTTTGTTTCAGTAAGTTCGGAAGAACTTCGCCATAAACCTTAAGGCCAGTAGCATCAATGGCTAGGTACTGTATTGCTCCTCTCGTTTTAGTCTTAAATGAGACCTCAACTTGCTTTGTTCTACGACTGATGCAAGTGTAATGCGGACAACTTAATGGAACATGGGCAAGTCTAAATATCGAGTCGATAAATCCTTGTAGCGCTCTCAGTGGCCGCGTTTCACCATGAGCGCTGTCGTGAGAGCTAAATCACTAAACCACTAAACCGACGTGGTCTCCCGCGCTTATTCGGTTTGCTTTGCGCCCACCTGCTTATCGTCTCTTCATCAATCCATGAGGCTAAGAAGGAGAGTGAATGTAGTTGCTCAGATCATAGGTTGCTGACTTATTTCCATTGAGTTGCGCAAAAAACCGAGGGGAATAAATTAAATCATAAATTAATTGTTTAATTGATGGGTTTTAAGCATTTTATCAAGATGATTACAGTCGTCACATTTATTTTAGTCATTATTATAGTTTCAAAGGATATTTGAGTGGAAACTCCAACTAGTTATATTTGTATTGTTATCGTTGTTCTGGGTCGCGCCTTAAGAGATGACTGCAAAGGTATATTTTTCAGACGTAATAAATTGTTTATTCATTTGCAGATAAATTTGGATAAATAGTTATCTTCCCTCATTAAAAAACGGAATTTAAGCGTTATTCTTTGATTTTTATAAACTCGAATCTAGCATGAAAACTTTAATTTATGAGGATACATTCATCATGCAATATGGACAATCAAGGATTGACGCTGCTTTTCAGAATTTTATAGACAGTTTAACTCAAGCAGATATTTGTAAGCTTCAATCCCAATTTTCAAAAAAGCCTCTGGTTTGCATCGCCGATATACTGCCAGAAAATTTGTGGCTTGAATTGAGTGAGGAAGCATCAAACTTAGTGGAACATTATGGCAAGCGAAAAAGTTTGGTTGTCAAAGAAACTTCGGATACCGAACGTAACATGATCACAGTAGGAAATACCATCTGCCGTGAAAATTCGCCTTTAATTGCCGCCATTTATGATTCTAGACCATTCCGACGCTTTCTCTCACATATAGCTGGTGAAATCGTTCACCAATGCCCAATTGAAGATGAGCAAATTGCAATCTCATTACTTGAGCGGAAAGGTGATACTCATGGGTGGCATTGGGACGATTTCAGTTTCGGTCTTGTTTGGTTAATTGATATTCCGGACGCGTCGTGTGGTGGGTTCACGCAATGTATTCATAATACTAAGTGGGATAAAAAAAATCCCGCGGTTTATGACGTCATTACTAATAATGCCATTGAGTCTTATCATTTCAACAAGGGCGGTTTTTATTTTTTCAAATCCGGAACGACATTACACAGAGTGCACCCTCTGACAAAAGATTCACGTCGATTGATCGTTAATATGGATTGGGCTTCAACGAGTGATCTTGAAAGAGAGCTGTCCATTGAGACAACTCTAGATATCTATAGTTAGGGACGACATTATGAAGCACAGTAACAGATCACGTCACACTATTATCAAGGAGCTCGCCACTTACATTTCGGGTGGAGCAAATTCACCAGGGCGAAAATTCTCTGAAGTAACCACGCCAATGATCATAGCTGATAAAGCGAGTGGTTCATATATTTGGGATTCTGAGGGTACTCGTTATGTCGATTTTATAATGGGGTTAGGTCCCTGTTTGCTGGGTCACTCACCCGATTGTGTGGTTGACGCGATCAAAGAGCAGGCATCTAGGGGATTGGTACTTGGCTTAACTCATAGGAGTGAAGCTGAGCTTTCAAAGATAATAGTTAACTCTTCAAAGCACATAGACAAAGTTCGTTTCACCTGCAGCGGTACTGAGGCTGTAATGACTGCCCTACGTATAGCTAGGGGGATTACACAGAAACAAATAGTGGTGAAGTTTTCCGGTGGGTACCACGGTCATTGTGACACTATATTAAGTGGTGCTAATAAGAAGGAAATTTCTGATAATTTCGGCACGGACGGCATACATTCAAGTTTCAAAAACGCCACAATTACTTGTCGATATAATGATATAGAGCAGATTAAATCGATTTTTAGCCAGTACAGTGATGAAATCGCTGCAGTGATCATTGAGCCCGTTGCCACTAATATGGGGTTAGTGCCAGCGCAAATAGAGTTCTTAAAAACACTGAGAGTATTATGTTCTAAACAAAATTCACTGCTGATTTTTGATGAAGTTGTCTCTGGATACCGATTTGGGTTTGGTCCGGTTTCAAATGAGTTGGGAATTTATCCAGACCTTACAACATTTGGCAAAATAATAGGTGGTGGTCTAGCAATTGGCGCATATGGCGGCTCAGATTCTGTTATGGCGCAAGTTAGTAATGAAGGTGGTGTATTCCAAGGTGGGACCTTCGCTGGGAATCCACTGACAATGACCGCAGGGATTAGTACGTTACGCTCATTAGAAGATGGAAGTGTCTATGAAGGACTTGACGCGATTACTGACGTTTTTACAAGAGAGTTGAGTTACAAATTTAAAGAGTACGGTATCAACTTCAATGTTGTAAAGAAAGGACCATTGGTTAGCTTAATACTTGTTGAGTCGTTGACTAATCTCACCTCTTTGGATGACGTCCAGAAGCAAGATCAAACCATTTTTTCCTCGCTACATCAAAAACTCTGTGAGCAGGGCTATTTAATTCCACCAACGATAGAAGAGCCACTGTTCTTCTGTAGTCAACACACGGAGCAGCAAATACTTGAGTTAGCTCAATTAATAGCCTTTCATTTAAACACCATATGCCACGAGTAAGTTATGTCATCTAATATTGTATTAAAAAAAATACTACATCAATCTCAACTCTCCCCTGATGCTGTAGCGATTAAACAAGGTAGTAAAAGCATACGTTACGTTGATTTAATATGCCATGCTCAGGAATTGTCAAGTGAGTTACTAGAAGCTGGTCTTTCCCCAAGAACTATTGTGCCTATTATTTCACAAGGGGGAATTGACTATGTTATTTCATTGTTGGCGGTTTGGATGACCGGTGGTGCTTTTGTTCCCTTAGATGTAGATACCCCGAAGGCCAGAATGGCCAAAATGTTAAAGACTATTGATTCCGAGATAGTTATAGCTACTACCAAGCAATATGCCTGTCAGACGAGTATATATTACGACCATACTGTAAATTTGCCAACCCAGAATATTACGTTTGAATTACCTGAACCTGGAGCTATCTCGTATGGTTTTTTTACATCAGGAACCACTGGCGAGCCAAAGTGCTGCCTAAATCAGCATGCAGGGTTAGCCAACCGGTTTGACGTCATGTCCAAAGCTTTTCAACTTGAGCTGGGTGATGCAGTTTTACAAAATAGCAAACATACTTTTGATTCATCACTTTGGCAATTGTTGTGGCCGTTAACGACTGGTGGCAAAGTAGTTATTCCAATGCGAGAAGGGATTCTTGATATACAAGCAACATTGGATACTATCAGGGAAGAGCAGATTGTAATGGCAGACTTTGTCCCTTCTGTTTTAGGGGTTTATCTACAGTATATGGCTTCTAGGGCCAGAGGGAGTGACTACTTTAAGTCTTTTAGGAATATTCTTGTTGGGGGAGAAGAGGTATCTCTCAAGTTGATAAAAACTATTAGGTTATTGTGTCCATGGATCCAAGTCACTAATACATATGGACCAACAGAAGCTTCCATTGGCTTCGTGTTTCATCACTTTAACGGGAACGAGGAGAATAGTGTTCCACTGGGTCTTCCTATAGCCAACACTAGTTATGTAGTGCTGGACGACCAACTCAACGAAATAAATAAACCAGGTGTCTTGGGACAAATTGCTGTGTTAGGTGTTGGTTTAGGGCTCGGTTATCTTGGTCTTCCAGAATTAACAACTCTCAAGTTTAGAAGTATTAGGCGTAGTTCAGGCGATTATGAACCCTGTTATCTAACGGGTGATATAGGAAGCCTTGAGAATGGGGTCTTATTTTTCCATGGGAGAGAAGATAGCCAGGTCCAATTGAATGGAGTTCGTCTTGAGTTGACAGAAATTGAAATGGCGCTCGAGGCTATTCCAAGCATTTCATGCGCTAAAGTCGCCGTAGATGAAAATGCTAACTCTAAACAAATTTTGGCGGTGGTAACTGGGAGTTCGGCCGTAGATGAAAAAGATGTACGCCAAACGTTGTCTGAAAGTTTACCTTCGGAGTTCATACCCCAAAGAATAGTAAAAGTAGATGATTTTCCAAGAAACAACAACGGAAAGATCGAGAGAGCCAGTCTTCTGAAGCTTTTCAAGGACACTGAAGCAGAGTGCAGCCTTATCCCCGAACTTGTTAATATTCTGTCCAACTATTGTGTCTCTTCTGACATCGCGCCAGAAAAGAGTTTTGAGGAACTAGGGATTGATTCAATCAATCTGCTCTGCATAGCCATAGATATTGAAAAACAGCTAGGGAAAAGGATCTCATCTAAAGACATAGCCAGTATATTAACGATTAGTGAATTGGAATCTTCGGTTACCAGTAGCTCGACTAAAGAATTCAGGACCAATATTGAAATGTATTCAGGACCAGTTAGTCACCTATCATTTACTGAATCCGTTTTTATTTCTGGAGCAAGTGGTTATTTCGGGGTTCATTTATTATGTGAATTGCTCGTAGAGAGTAGTCATAAAGCAACTTGTTTGGTGAGAGCAAGTTCTGACGAAAACGCAAAGTTAAGGTTAATTGATTGTGCAAAACAGTACAAAATTGAGAATCAAATTGATTGGAAGCGTGTAACAGTCGTAGCTGGTGATATCACGCAAGATAAGATGGGATTATCTTCGGAAAGGTATGATCAGTTGGCTCTTCATACTTCTCATATTCTTCATACGGCGGCAGTCGTTAACTTAAACAAGAGCTCAGAAGCATTACGTTTAACTAACGCAGAAGGTGTAACAGAAGTATGCAAATTTGCTCTTCGTGCAAACGCACGTAAATTTCACTACGTGTCGAGTCTGGCTGTTGAAAAATTGATAAACAATAATTCGAGCGCTGAAGTGAGTGGGTACGCCCAGACTAAGTTTGAAGGAGAAAAGCGAGTCACAGAACTCACTAAGTTTAATATAGAAGTATCGATTTCGAGAGTAGGGGAATTGATGCCATCAGACAAATATAAAGTGCCGAATAGCAATTCTTTATTAGTTTCCTCTTTACGTGTCTTTAAGTCGCTAAACCAACTTGTTATCAACCATGGTAATGTATCTTATACGCCAATCGATGTAGCTTGCTCGGCGATAGTCTCAATCTTTAATTCTAAATTAGAGATTTCTTATCCCCCCCAAATATTGGCTCTTTATCCTAGTAAAAAAGTCGATTTTAGGTATCTGCTTGAGAGCCTTCTTCCAAGTCAGGTTTCTATACAATACAAAGAACCCCAAAATATTATTGATCAGATAATCACAAAATCATCGGTTTCAACCTTGGAGAAACACGATATTTTGATTCTTGATGCGTTGATGAGTGCCAACGAAAACGAACAGTGGCACCTGTTCGATAAATCTAGTGAGCACTTAGAACCGAGAAAATCAGCGCATTATTGGCCACTTATTGATAATGATTATTTACATCGAAACTTAAAGGAAATCTGATAATGATAATTGAATACACCTGTAATACTCTTCCTGAACGTCAGGATGTCTTTGAACTTTATCAATCTGTAGGTTGGAGTTCGGCACATAAACTTGATGAACTTATGCTCGCCCTTAATGGGGCTCACACACTGTACTGCGCCTACTCAGAAGGACGCTTGGTCGGTCTAGTAAAAACTATTTCCGATGGCTATTTAGTTGTGTACGTGAGCCATTTGTTAGTACTTCCAGAGTATCAATCGAAAGGTATTGCCAGTGAATTGATGAGCAAGACCATGAAAAAATACCAACACTTCCATCAAAAAGTTTTACTTGGTGATAATCAAGCATTTAGATTCTACGAGAAGTTTGGCTTTCATGTTGCAGATATTAAACCTATGTGGGTTTACGTAGGCACAGACCATTAAAAGGCAATGGCATGGACATTACCACAATCTTATTATTTACAGCTTCAATTACGCTACTATCAATAGTACCTGGTCCAAGTGTGTTGCTAGTGATGATTCAAAGTATGGGGGTCGGGCTTAAGTCGGGTTTAATAACGACCTTAGGAATTGTCATAGGTGCTATGTTATTTTTTAGCATTGCATATTTTAGCATCAATACGGCACTTGCTCAGAACGGCGTCCAAGGAATCTATCACTTCGTACAATTTGTTAGTGCCATATACTTAGGGTGGATAGGCTATAGTCTAATTATTGCGGCTTCTCCTCATTTAAGTGAAACCGATATCTCAACGTCTGATTTCTCAACAAAGGAATTTTTTGCCGGGCTATCTATAGCTATGGGGAACCCAAAAACTATCCTTTTTTATGCTTCTATCTTACCTAGTTTTGTTGACCTTACGAATAGTAATATCAGTGATTATATGATCTGTTTGGGGATTGTCGGTATTTCGACGGCACTAGTGCTTTCGATGTATGCTGTCATTGGTTACTGGATGCGGGCACATATAGTGTCAAGATACATTGAACAGTGGGGCAATAAAATTGCAGGATTTTTCTTTGTTTTAATGAGCCTTTACCTTATCTATCTTTTTTCGACGAGTCTATAAATTGGGGAAGCGTAACTGTTTGTAGAGTCTTTTCTTTCACAAAAATTTGGTGAGGGAAAAGTTGTCTTACCTTCATATGAATAAGTGTTTTCCTATTTGATAAGGGTGCTCTACACTTGTCAGACTGACTGGTTTGCTAAGTGACAAGAAATTACTGGACTTAGATATTCAAGTGCACTGTGCCTTCTTGTTCGGTAATAATTAACCTCGATGTATTCGAAGAGTGCTTGGCGCAGATCTTCTCTCGTCATTATCGGCTCGTATTGGACGTTCTATTTTCATTAAGTGGAAAAACTGGCGTTGACGCCCCTATATCAACACTTACGTCATAACTGAAAGGTCTTTGAATGTAATTGGGTAAAGTTAACGAACTATATAATGTTTCAAACACCTTTGTATTTCCTTTATTGAAAGCCCTTTCCGCTTTACTACATATAATCTTGTTTTTGACTAATATTGTTCTAGCTGCATTTTCAACCGCAAGCTCTTTCTCACTTAACTCAGAGTCAAAAACTCTTGGTGTGGCTCATGCTTTTTCCTTGAATTAGTAAAGATGATAATTTTTCAATATAAATAAAACATAAATTATTTAAATGTTCTTATTGATTGATTGAAATAGTCTATTGTCAGTTTTACCAATTTTTTAATTCCATCAAAATTTTCAAAAAATCATATTTTAGGCGGGGGAATGGACAATGAAGTTTAAAATAAGCACTATTGGACTATCAATCGGAGCGGTATTATTTGCCAATAGTGCTAACTCTTTCTATTTTATTTTGGATGAGGGGGAAGCATGTAAAACTACAACTCTTGAAAAAGAGGTTGATGATTTTCAAGAGGACATCTCACCGATATCAGAAAAAGAAACTCCCATTGGCCAAAAGATTACTAATGAAGAAATTGGTGAGGTTATACCAGAATTTGAAACCGGAGCAATGGAGTTGGCAGAGAAAATTGGTGGAGCTATTGGCGTTGTAAGTGGTGGATTAGAATTGCTTGACGGCATAGAAAATAAAAATGCTGATGAAATCACTGGTGGTGCCGTTCTTTTGGGCTCCTACATAGCCCCGGAAATTGCAGGGGAAGTTATCGGCTCAATTTTCTCCGAGTCAATTGCGGAAGCTATAAACCCAGTTATAGGTGTTCTCATCGCTGAAGGGATTGCAATTTATGGTGATATAAAAATGGCTGGGGTCATCAACAAGATGGAAGAGTCCGATCGCACTTTGATGGGTGTCTACTCAAAAGCAATTGATAAAACAGACGCATCACTACTAAAGCTTAAAAAAATAATCCGAGGTGATAATGATGAGATTTATAATTATGAATATAAACATTTTGGAGAATTAACAGTTGAATTATATAAAAACAGTTTCCACAAATTAGCATATAGATTGATTAATGATAATTACTCTAATAGAGTAGATAAATATTTCAAAGATAACACAGTATCCACCCCAATAACCACGCAATTCGTTTCAAGTGAATTACCAGTAACTATTAGCCACCTAATCGGATTAAAGGAAAATTTAAAATACTGGTATTCAACCTCATTGACAGGGAAGAAATACATAAGCAGTTTCGGACATGTCCCATTAAATAATGCAAATTTCCATCCATCATATGAAGGCACAAACAGCATCCGATTTTCAAAATCGATAAAAAATGTTGCAATACCAAATATGCGTTGGTTGAATGATGTATTTTTCCCAGTTTTAGAGAGGACAGTAGATGTAATATATGACAATAGCGATCATCTTGTTGTTGAATTCAAAGATATGCTTACAGATACAAAATTTATCCATAGTCTTCAGGAATCAATGATAGCCCCATATAATGATGTTCTAAAAAAATACTATTCTTGGTTATATTTTGGGCATCATATTTTGAAAAACCTTGATTATTCAGAGGTAAAGATTGAAGAAGGTTTTCTTATTTTTATATCGATATTTATGCCAATTGAAAGCTCAATAATTCAAGGCTCTGTCATGAATGATATTAAATCCAAAATTGATGTTGCTCCATTTATTTTTGCCATAACAAAGTCACTAATTAGCCAAGGCGTCGATGTGACTGATGAGACCAAGTTTACAAAATTAATTAATGATGCATATTCGAAAATTGGAGAGGAACATTCCACCCTTAAAAACAAAATTATGAGTTCTTATCATGCAGCTAAAGACCTGGTTAATACTAAATTAGTAGATAAATCAGAAATTTCATTAAAGCCAATCAGTCAAGAAAAATTAAATTCGCTTATTGAGAAAATCGATAAACATGTGGCTGATGGAAGCCTAAAGAAAAAGGTAGATGTTGCATTAAATGATGCTGTTTCATTAATGAGTCTACAAGGTGGTGATAACTATGAGACATCATTACGATTCATTGATTATGCTCAAATGACTAGCTCTATTCAAAATAGTTACTTTAACGTTGTGGGCGCATTAATCGATAATTACGTGAAGAAGCTACAAAAGTTAAGTGATTGGGAAAATGAAGCCGCTGCTGTAATCTTGAGCGATTTACGTGACGACCTGGTTGCGCTAAATAAAAACAGTAAACTCGTAAATTACTCTTCTCAAGAAGTACATAAATATTCAAGCGGAAACTTTGATTGGCTAGCGTTTAACTCAACTCCTTTTTTAGATGAAGATAATAATAAAATAATTAGGTACCTTGATGACACTATCAATTTATGGGTTCCTGTTTCTCAAACAGGACCACCCATGCGCCTGCATCACGCCAATTAGGTCGAATATTGTGATGGGAGCAGGGAAAAAGTATCTTAGATAAAGTTTTAAAAATGATTTTTTTGAGTTGATTAACTAAAAATCAAGACTATAGGAAGAGGCACTAGTTTAATTAAATCAAAGGATAATCCATTTTGATGTCTAACGTTCGAGCGACCTAAGGTTAAGAGCAAGCGTATTTCTCTTGCGTCATGTTATCCAGACAACATTGTAAATACTAATGTGGTTCTTAAAGGTGCAGTGCTAAACAGATAGAAGTGTGGTGAGAGATTTTAAGTCAAATAATCCGAACGTTAGGTGAATATCCGCTTTTGTAGTTTCTGATGTTATTGAGGGGAATTACAATGGGTTGGCTTCTCCTTTCCCCGGATTACCATAGACCAATTACTCCTTGAAGAGGTGAATCATGATGGGAAGAAAATATAAAATTAAATATCTTATAAATACATTTTTGATATTGCTACTCTCTGCAATTTCATTTAGCTCGATGTCTGGGAGTCTTGAAATTGATGTAACTAAAATAAATCCAAGTGAATTAGACTCGATCAGGCCGAAAATAATAATTCAAAATGGGGAGGCAAGGCTTTCAAAAGTCGGTTTCTCTACTGAAAAGTTAGTTTTAGATAAACCCTTGGAACATTCAGAAGCTAGGAAAAAGCTATATGAGAATGTAAAAAGTATGCTTGAAAAGAACAAAAATATTTTGGCTGATATTGAGGAAGGTAAAATACCATTTCCAAATGAAAGTACTAAAAGTAGCGTAACAGAGGCTTTGCAGTTCAATGACGATTTTTTAGAAAGTGCCTCTGATACCTTGGGCTCAGATGTAATAGATTCTAATAAATTATACTTTTCAACTTCATATAAAGGTGAAAATGTAGTGATTAGTGAGGTTAAGGATTGGACTGCATTAGAAAAAAGAAGCATATCTCAAGTGATGTCAGACCCCGATAACATTGTTAACACTAGGCTTAATAGACCGGGAGCGGTTAAAAGAGCGAGTGTTGAAAATGGTAGGGAGATAATTCGAGATTTAAAGAAAGGCGGAGGTGAAATAAAGAAGGTTACTGCTTTTATGATCTCGGATGTTCTTGAGACTAATTATCGAAGGATGGGTTTTTCAACACCTAACTGCTTTTAGTTAGGCATTACATGGCGCAAGAGGTCGCTAAAGCCAAACTGAAAGAGATAATTATGATGTCAAAGCAAGCAGAAGAAATATATAGATAACTCGCATTAAAATTGGATTTTTATGACAGAATAAAGCCCACCCATAGCACATATATATTGAATCAACTTGAAGGTGCAGGTTTGAGTACCTAAAAATTATCATTAATCTGAGATGCCAAAGAGCCTGCGATCTCTGGAAGAGTCACAGAAAAAATTGGTCTATCGCCGCCTTGAAGTCTCGTTTAGTTTTGAAGTAAACGTTGTTTCTCGACTTCTCGTGGCTTTGTTGCAGTACTCAACCCACTTTGTCTTTTGACATCATTAAGCGACTCGGTAGCTGTCGGGCATACCAAGCTGTGTAAATCATGCCGCTAGCATCATTTCCTGTTGTTGTTTTCAAAGTCTCTACTGTGTAATTGGGGACCTAATGCAGATACGCCACTAAATTTCTCATCCTTTTAGGATTGCGAGCGTCGACAGCAAGCAGATTATCTTTGGGAGGAATGATTATATCGGCTTCAGGAAATTTGCTCGATAATGCGTCCTAGACGTCATCGGTATCGTCCATTTTATCCGCTGAAACATGGTCTGCATCTATATCAATTTTTTCACACAGTGCCCCTACGGCCCCTCATTCGGTTTATATGTGGATTTGAATGCGGGCTTCTTAAGACCTAGTTGAGATAAGCGCTTAGAAGGAGAGGTATAGTCTGGACAGGCTAGATCTGCGTCCCCCATTCTTTTTAATAGATTATCGATGAGACCTTGAAGTTGGCGTAGGGGCTGTTTGAAGACCAGTCTCAAATAATGTCACGCTCTTATTGTGCTATCAGGGTATTGGGGATGAGCCTGTTCCATCATAAGTGCGTTGCTCACTCTGCCAATTATCCATAATGTCGCCTGATAATCAGATATCAATCCGCCCTCGGTCACGCAATATAATTGGTTTGTCGGTAGGTGTGTTTTTTTGAAGTGTTGACGCCTGGATTGATTGTGTTTGTAAGGTATGATTATGAGAGTGAATACATCAAGGTATGATAAGAATATAGGAAAAGGCTCTCAACTCAAAAATTGGCGATTAAATGAGCGCTTCAACAAAGCCGCTCAAGAGCGACAAGAAAACTTTGGCACATTGAGAGCCAGAGTCCTGGGCGTTAGACGTTATTTTCAAAGAAGATTAGCAACGTTGTATTTATGCAGTAGGCTCGGTGCTGAAATTAGAATTCAAGGTTATTCTTTTTTTAATATAATTTACATTAACTTATTA
>NZ_JBFROI010000079.1:0-58300 GCF_041471405.1 Vibrio sp. 10N.261.52.C11 | reverse complement strand
GCTGTCTGATGGAAGGTATCTCTCACGAAGCATGTTCTCTAGCAGGTACGCTAGGTCTTGGTAAGCTGGTTGCTTTCTGGGATGACAACGGCATCTCTATCGATGGTGAAGTTGAAGGTTGGTTCTCTGACGATACACCTAAGCGTTTTGAAGCATACGGTTGGCACGTAATCCCAGCAGTAGATGGTCACGACTCTGATGCTATCAACGCAGCGATTGAAGCGGCTAAAGCGGATCCTCGTCCAACGCTTATCTGTACTAAAACTATCATCGGTTTTGGTTCTCCAAACAAAGCGGGTACGCATGACTGTCACGGTGCTCCACTAGGCGCTGATGAAATCACAGCAACTAAAGCAGCATTGGGTTGGGAACACGGTCCTTTCGAAATCCCAGCAGATATCGCAGCTGAGTGGAATGCGAAAGAAGCAGGCGCAGCGAAAGAAGCAGCGTGGAACGCGAAGTTTGACGCATACGCAGCGGCTTACCCAGAGCTAGCAGCTGAATTCAAACGTCGTACTAACGGCGAGCTACCCGCTGAGTGGGAAGAGAAAGCAAACGCAATCATTGCTGATCTTCAAGCTAACCCAGCAAACATCGCTTCACGTAAAGCATCTCAAAACGCACTAGAAGCGTTTGGTCAAATGCTTCCAGAATTCATGGGCGGCTCTGCTGACCTTGCGCCTTCTAACCTGACTATGTGGTCTGGTTCTAAGTCTCTTGAAGCAACTGACTTTTCTGGTAACTACATCCATTACGGTGTACGTGAATTCGGTATGACGGCTATCATGAACGGTATCGCTCTGCACGGTGGTTTCGTGCCATACGGCGCAACGTTCCTAATGTTCATGGAATACGCGCGTAACGCAATGCGTATGGCTGCTCTGATGAAAGTTCAGAACATCCAAGTTTACACGCACGATTCTATCGGCTTAGGCGAAGATGGTCCTACTCACCAACCGGTTGAGCAGATCGCTTCTCTACGTCTGACTCCAAACATGAGCACATGGCGTCCATGTGACCAAGTTGAATCTGCAGTGGCTTGGAAACTGGCTATTGAGCGTAAAGATGGTCCTTCATCTCTAATCTTCTCTCGTCAAAACCTTGCACAACAAGATCGTAATGCTGAGCAAGTTGCTAACATCGCTAAGGGTGGTTACATCCTGAAAGATTGTGAAGGCAAGCCTGAGCTAATCATCATTGCAACAGGTTCTGAAGTTGAGCTTGCTGTTGAAGCTGCTGCACAGTTAACCGCTGAAGGTAAAGCAGTACGCGTAGTATCTATGCCTGCAACTGACGCGTTCGACAAGCAAGATGCTGAATACCGTGAGTCTGTACTTCCATCTGACGTTACTGCTCGTATCGCAGTAGAAGCTGGCATCGCTGACTTCTGGTACAAGTACGTTGGTTTCGGTGGCAAGATCATCGGTATGACAACGTTCGGCGAATCTGCACCAGCAGGCGAGCTATTCAAGATGTTCGGTTTCACTACTGAAAACGTAGTAAACACCGCGAAAGAGCTTCTTGCTTAATCATTGATTGCTAGCTTAGTGCTAACAATGAAATGAATAAAAAAACCGAGCGCTGAGCTCGGTTTTTTGTATCTGGGATTTGTTTCTTCTAGGCTTATCTCTACAAGCAACAGATTAACCTGTCCTAACTAAACGGGGTTATTCAAGTAATGCCTTTTGGGTAGGATTCAGTTATCATCTGTTGCACGAAATTTTGGTTAGATGTACGGAAATATGCTAAAAGTCGCGATAAACGGATTTGGAAGAATAGGGCGTAATGTATTACGCGCTGTCTATGAAAGTGGCAAAAGCCAACAAATCAAAGTAGTAGCTGTTAATGAGCTTGCTCAGCCTGACGCTATGGCTCATCTATTGCAGTACGACACTAGTCACGGCCGCTTCGGCAAGAAAATCTCCAACGATCAAGAGCACATCTATGTCCATCACGGCATTGGTGCGGAAGATAAAGGTGAGTTCGATACCATTCGTATCTTACATCTTGCTGATATTGAGCTGTTGCCTTGGCGTGACCTAGAAGTGGATATTGTTCTCGACTGTACCGGTGTTTATGGTTGCCGAGATGACGGCCTAGCGCACATTGCTGCTGGGGCAAAAAAGGTACTGTTTTCTCACCCTGGTGCCAATGACCTCGATAACACCATTATCTATGGTGTGAATCACGATACCATTGAAGCGGGCCACCGAATCGTTTCCAATGGTTCATGCACCACCAACTGTATTGTTCCTATCATTAAGGTTCTTGATGACGCCTTTGGCATTGAGTCCGGTACTATTACAACTATTCACTCTTCAATGAATGATCAACAAGTTATCGATGCGTACCACAGCGATTTGCGTCGTACTCGAGCGGCAAGCCAATCGATCATTCCTGTCGATACCAAGTTGCATAAAGGTATTGAAAGAATCTTCCCGAAATTTTCCAACAAATTTGAAGCTATATCTGTGCGTGTGCCGACGGTAAACGTAACAGCGATGGATTTAAGTGTCACAATTAATGCAAATGTGAAAGTTAATGACGTAAATCAAACCATTGTTAATGCATCCCAGTGTACATTACACAATATAGTTGACTATACTGAAGCGCCGCTCGTTTCCATCGACTTTAATCACGATCCCCATAGCGCAATCGTTGATGGTTCACAAACTCGAGTGAGCAACGGCCACTTAGTTAAAATGCTAGTGTGGTGTGACAATGAATGGGGCTTTGCGAACCGAATGCTGGATACGGTTCTTGCAATGCAAGCTTCTGAAGGCAAGAAGTAAGACCTAGAAGCAAATGTGCGGATTATTTATTTTTTAGCTTGAAATAAATACTAAGAGTCCACATATTATTAGTAGTGAAAGAATTACCAGTTGAATAATTTATAGGCTTAGCAGGGTTGCTGAGTTTCCAAAACTTTATATTTATTTAAATTTGAGAGGACAAATCATGTCTGTGATCAAGATGACTGACCTGGAACTTGCAGGTAAACGCGTATTTATCCGTGCTGACCTAAACGTACCAGTAAAAGACGGTAAAGTAACTTCAGATGCACGTATCCTTGCATCTCTACCAACTATCAAACTTTGCCTAGAAGCTGGCGCAAAGGTAATGGTTACTTCTCACCTTGGTCGTCCTACTGAAGGCGAATACAACGAAGAGTTCTCTCTAGCTCCTGTAGTTAACTACCTAAACGACGCACTAGACTGCGAAGTTAAACTAGCTAAAGATTACGTAAACGGCCTAGAGCTAAACGCTGGTGAACTTGTTGTTCTTGAAAACGTTCGTTTCAACAAAGGCGAGAAGAAGAACGAAGAAGCACTTTCTAAGCAATACGCTGCACTATGTGACATCTTTGTAATGGATGCATTCGGTACAGCTCACCGTGCTCAAGCTTCTACACACGGCGTTGGTACTTACGCTCCTGTAGCATGTGCTGGCCCTCTTCTAGCTGCTGAGCTTGAAGCGCTTGGTAAAGCAATGGACAACCCAGCTCGCCCACTAGTGGCTATCGTTGGTGGTTCTAAAGTTTCTACTAAACTAACCGTTCTAGAATCTCTTTCTAAAATTGCTGACCAGCTTGTTGTTGGTGGTGGTATCGCGAACACATTCATCGCTGCTGAAGGCCACAACGTAGGTAAGTCTCTATACGAAGCTGACCTAGTTGAAACGGCTCAAAAGCTAATGAAAGAGTGTGCTATCCCAGTAGCAACTGACGTTGCATGTGCTAAAGCATTCGACGAAAACGCAGAAGCTGAAATCAAGCACGTTTCTGAAGTTCAAGACGACGACATGATCTTCGACCTTGGTCCAGATTCAACTGCGGCACTAGCTGAAATCATCGGCAACGCGAAAACAATCCTTTGGAACGGCCCTGTAGGCGTATTCGAATTCAAGAACTTCGAAGCGGGTACAGCTGGTATCTCTAAAGCAATCGCTGAGTCTGCAGGTTTCTCTGTAGCAGGTGGTGGTGACACGCTAGCAGCTATCGATAAGTTCGGTATCAAAGCTGACGTTTCTTACATCTCTACTGGCGGTGGCGCTTTCCTTGAATTCGTTGAAGGTAAAGTACTTCCTGCAGTAGCAATGCTTGAAGAGCGTGCTAAAGCATAATTGATTTAGAAAGGCGAGATGTGAATCTCGCCTTTTAACGTTTGCTGCATATCACACTTTTTTGCTAGAATGGCATAAGTTGTGAGCAAACGATTGCAAGTTTTTAAACTTAAGTTTTTTAATCTTAAAACGATAGAATAAATAGGACTATTTCCATGTCTAAGATCTTCGATTTTGTAAAACCTGGTGTGATTTCTGGCGATGACGTACAGAAAGTATTTGAAGTAGCAAAAGAAAACAAATTTGCTCTTCCTGCTGTAAACGTTGTTGGTACTGACTCTGTAAACGCAGTACTAGAAGCAGCTGCTAAAGTTAAAGCTCCAGTAGTTGTTCAGTTCTCTAACGGCGGCGCTGCATTCTTCGCAGGTAAAGGCGTTAAACTTGAAGGTCAAGGCGCACAAGTTCTTGGCGCTGTAGCTGGTGCAAAATACGTACACGCTGTAGCTGAAGCTTACGGTGTTCCAGTTATCCTGCACACTGACCACGCTGCTAAGAAACTTCTTCCATGGATCGACGGTCTACTAGACGCTGGTGAAGAGTTCTTCGCACAAACTGGTAAGCCTCTATTCTCTTCTCACATGCTAGACCTTTCTGAAGAGTCTCTAGAAGAGAACATCGAAACATGTGCTAAGTACCTAGAGCGCATGGCTAAAATGAACATGACAATCGAGATCGAACTTGGTTGTACTGGTGGTGAAGAAGACGGCGTTGATAACTCTGATATGGACGCATCTGAGCTTTACACTTCTCCAGAAGACGTAGCATACGCTTACGAGAAACTAATGGCTGTTAGCCCACGTTTCACTATCGCTGCATCTTTCGGTAACGTACACGGTGTTTACCAAGCTGGTAACGTTGTACTTACTCCAACTATCCTACGTGACTCTCAAGCATACTGTGCAGAGAAGTTCGGTATCGCACCTAACGCTCTAAACTTCGTATTCCACGGTGGTTCTGGTTCTTCTGAAGCAGAAATCCAAGAGTCTATCGGCTACGGTGTTATCAAAATGAACATCGATACTGATACACAGTGGGCAACTTGGGACGGTATCCGTCAGTACTCTGCTGACAACTTCGATTTCCTACAAGGTCAAATCGGCAACCCAACTGGCGAAGCTGCTCCAAACAAGAAGTACTACGATCCACGCGTATGGCTACGTGCTGGTCAAGCTTCAATGGTTGCTCGTCTAGAGAAAGCATTTGCTGACCTTAACGCTGTAGACGTACTATAATTCTTTGAATTAAGTACTCTTTAAGTTTTAAAAACCCGCTCATTGAGCGGGTTTTTTTATATCTGATAAAAACTTGTACTAAATATGTGAAAAACCTAGCGTGCGGTGAATAAATTTCGTAGTCTTTTAGTTATCGGTATTTGTGTTTATCGGTAAGTTTTAATAATTCAAAAGCTTACATAAATATGACTTTGCAATCTGTCAAAGATAGGATATCGTGCCGAAAAACTGAACTTGGTTCAGTTTATAAAAAGGACTTGGCTTTAATTTACTTTTAACACAATGACTTAACGGTAATTACACTGTTTATTATATTGCAGAGTAAATGAGGCTTAAGGCAGTTTAGCCCAAAGTATATTATATAGAGGATGCACATTATGGCTGATAGTTCGACAGCGATTGAGACTCCACTTGTGGATGGTTTGTCTCAAGCAGAGCAGTGGTTAACAAATAATTCAGATTTATTTATCCAATATGGCGTAAATATCATTTCAGCACTGATAATTCTATTTATTGGTAACCTTATTGTTAAAGCAGTAGCGAATAGCGTGTCTAAGGTTCTTCAGAAGAAGAAAATGGACCGAGCAGTTGTGGAGTTCGTCCATGGTTTAGTTCGTTACTTGTTGTTTGTGATTGTTTTAATTGCTGCACTTGGTCGTTTAGGTGTTCAAACGGCATCTGTAGTTGCTGTTATTGGTGCGGCTGGTTTAGCCGTTGGTCTTGCACTACAAGGCTCACTATCTAACTTTGCTGCTGGTGTACTTATCGTTGCATTCCGTCCATTTAAGTCTGGTGACTATGTGGAAATTGGTGGTGTGGCAGGTTCAGTTGATTCTATTCAAATCTTCCAAACGGTTCTAACAACGCCAGACAACAAAATGGTTGTAGTACCTAACGGTAGCGTTATCGGCAGCCCAATCACAAACTATTCTCGTCATGCGACGCGCCGTATTGATCTAATGATTGGTGTTTCTTACAACGCTGATCTTCAGAAGGCAAAAGCGCTACTGACTAAGATCTGTGAATCTGATGAGCGTGTACTGAAAGAGCCTGGTGTTCAAGTTGGTGTTCACACACTAGCGGACTCTTCAGTAAACTTTGTGGTTCGCCCATGGGTTAGCACTGCTGACTACTGGAATGTTTATTTCGACCTGATGCAAGCAATCAAAGAAGGCTTGGATAACGAGGGTATCGAAATTCCATTCCCGCAAATGGATGTACACATGAATAAAGTAGAAGCTTAATTCCTAGTTAGTTTTTATAACTATAAGCTTTTATAAGGAAAGGCGGATAACTTAGGTTATCCGCCTTTTTTGTTGGTTTCATGAAGCTAAATAGATTTACCAGTATTGCTCAATAAGTCCATCGGTAAGCACCGTTGCTATGGCGAACATCATGGTTGCGACTGCGATATCAATGCCTTTCTTAACCTTAGGTTTAGATAGCGTCGGGCCTAGTTTTGCAGCGCCTAATGACAAAGAATAGAACCAGACGAACGAAGCCAATATAGTCCCCATAGCAAATGCAATTCTGTCGTTGCCTTCAAATTGCCCACCAATGGATCCAAGAATTACCACGGTATCCAAATAGAGATGTGGGTTTAATACTGTTACTGCCAATGCCCCTAAAATAACGGTGCGCTTGCCACGCGCTAATATCTCACCTTTCGACTCATCACTGGTGCGCACTTTGAATGCACTGCGTAGTGAGAGCAAACCATACACAGTCAGAAAAGCGATGCCGCCTAACGTCACTGAGGTGAGTAGCAATTCATTTTGCGACAGAATCGCACCGCCACCAAAGATACCCAATGAGATAAACAGAGTATCGAGCAGGCTACAGATTGTCGCGGTGGTTAAATGGTGGTTGCGCTTTATCCCTTGATTTAGGACGTACGCATTCTGAGCGCCAATAGGGATAATCATGCTTGCCCCTAGACCAAAACCTTGTAATAAAACCCAAAAACTCATTTTAACCTCCACTTATTTAACGATATTTACGTGCTATATGGCGAAGATACTCCGCCCCTTTAAATAAGTATAATTAATGATTTTAATCTATTATTAGAGTTGCTAATGTGGTGGTGAGATAGCTTAAAAAGGAAGCAAATTGATGCGCGGATTGGATTATAAATGGATAGAAGCACTGGATGCCGTAGTAAAACAACGTGGCTTCGAAAGGGCTGCTGAGCAGTTATATATATCCCAGTCGGCGATATCTCAGCGCATCAAACAGCTGGAAAAGTGGTTGGCTCAGCCTGCCTTAGTGAGAGAAAGCCCGCCTAGGCCAACGCCTGCGGGTAAAAAATTACTGGGCTTATATCGTCGTGTTCGGTTGTTAGAGCACGAACTTGTGCCTGAGTTGATGAATGAAGAGGGAACTCAGCCACTATCGATATCCATAGCCACCAACGCTGATAGTTTGGCGACATGGCTGCTACCGGCTTTGTCGGATGTGATGAAATCTCGCCAAGTCGAGTTGAACCTCGCGATTCATGGTGAGTCGAGAACCATTGAAAAGATAAAAAGTGGCGAGGTGGCAGGTGCAATCAGTTTGGAGTCTCAAGCGATTCCAGGCTGCAGTGCCGACTATCTTGGTAGGATGGATTATGTGTGTGTGGCTAGCCCTGATTTTCATCAGCGTTACTTTGCAGAGGGCGTAAACTACGCCACTTTAAGCAAAGCGCCTGCGGTTTCCTATGATCAATACGATGATCTGCATAAGAAGTTTCTGCATGATCATTTTAACGTCCCGAGAGACAGTGTGATCAATCATACAGTCGGCAGTTCAGAAGCATTTGTGCGCTTGGCATTATCGGGTGTAGCCTATTGCTTGATCCCCCGATTACAGATTATCGATGAGCTCGAGTCTGGTGCTCTGATTGATATTACCCCTGGCTTTCTGCTCTCTTATCGCATCTATTGGCACCATTGGCAGCTTGAGAGCGGAGTATTAAAAGAGGTATCCCAAGCAATATTGAGTTTTGCTCACAATCACTTACCTCAGTAAACTGTTGGTTTTTTCAGCGTCAAAGTTCTGTTAGAAGTGTGTGCTCTGGATTGGCTAAATGATAAATTGCTCTATGATGAAAGGACATTTGTTTAGCATAGGTCATACCTAATGAAGCTTGTACCAAAGATGTTAGCAACGTCTCTTACTCTTACTGCGGCGTTGAGTGCTGTGAGTTTTCCATCATTGGCTGACTCTCCATCCTTTCCTCATATTTCAACGACAGGCTATGGTGAAGTGATCGCTACACCTGATATGGCGACATTCTCTGTGAGAGTCGTGGAATCGACGATGACTGCTGAACAGGCTAAAAATACCGTTGATAAAGTCGTGACAGGCTTTCTAAACAAGCTACATCAAGCTGGTGTTGATGAGGCGAGTGTACACAGCTCTAACCTGTATTTATCTCCTCAATATCATTACCCGAAAGATGGCAAACCGGAACTGGTTGGCTACCGCGCCTCACGTAATGTGACCGTTCAAGTGACTGAGCTAGCTAATCTTAATGAGTACATGGATATTGCGATTGGAGAAGGCATTAATCAGATCGACAACATCCAACTGCAAGTTCGCGACCAAGCTAAGTATCAAGAGCAAGCGCGCTTAGAAGCCATTAAAGATGCGACATCAAAAGCTAAATCATTGGCGAGTGGTTTTGAGCGCGAGTTAGGTGATGTATGGCGCGTGGATTACAACGCCCAATCTTCTCAGCCAGTACTCATGCGTTCAATGGCGATGGATGCAAGAACAGAATCGAACTCTTATGAAGACTCAACGATCACCATTCGTGATCGCGTGAATGTGATCTACCAGATCGAAGAGTAATGACAGTGCTATAGAAGGTTTTGGATCATGACGACCTAATTACCTACGATAGGCCAAATGCTAAAAAGGCTCTCATGATGAGAGCCTTTTTTATGCATTTTGAGTGTGATGATTAGTGAAGAAGACGAGCACGGATTGTGCCTTCGATCTCTTTCAGTTTAAGCAGTGCTTCTTCAGAGCGATCGGCTTCTACATCGATAACGACATAACCCATATCAGCCGCAGTCTGTAGGTATTGACCCGCGATGTTGATCCCTTCCTCAGCGAAGATGGTGTTGATCTGAGTTAGGATGCCTGGGCGGTTTTCGTGAATGTGTAATAAACGAGACGTTCCAGTATGCAGTGGTAGTGATACCTCAGGGAAGTTAACACTTGATAGCGTAGAGCCGTTATCAGAGTATTTCGCTAGCTTACCAGCAACTTCAACACCAATGTTCTCTTGTGCTTCTTGAGTTGAACCACCCACGTGAGGCGTTAGGATCACGTTATCGAACTGCATTAATGGAGACTCAAACGGGTCTGCATTGGTTTTTGGTTCTGTTGGGAAAACATCAATAGCCGCACCTGCAAGGTGTCCAGACTCCAGAGCGCCACACAGAGCAGGAATATCGACTACCGTGCCACGAGCTGCGTTGATAAAGATAGAACCAGGCTTCATGCGCTCGAACTCTTCTTTACCCATCATGTCTTTTGTTTCGTTGGTTTCAGGTACATGCAAAGAGATTACGTCACACTTGTTCAGTAATTCCGTCATGGTATGAACTTGCGTTGCGTTACCCAGAGACAGTTTGTTTTCAATGTCGTAGAAGTAAACACGCATGCCAAGGTTTTCAGCAATAATACCCAGTTGAGTACCGATGTGACCGTAGCCAATAATACCTAAACGCTTACCACGGGCTTCGTAAGAGTTGTCGGCACTCTTTTTCCAGATGCCACGGTGTGCAAGCGCGTTCTTTTCTGGAATGCCACGTAGTAGCAATAGAACCTGACCAAGAACGAGCTCAGCAACGCTTCGAGTGTTTGAGAACGGTGCGTTGAACACAGGGATACCGCGTTTTGCTGCTGCTTGAAGGTTGACTTGGTTAGTACCAATACAGAAACAACCGACGGCAACCAGCTTTTCAGCTGCATCAATAACTTCTTGGGAGATATTAGTGCGAGAACGAATACCAATGAAATGAGCATCTTTTACTGCTTCAAGAAGTTCATCTTCCGGTAGCGAGCCTTTGTGGTACTCAATGTTTGTGTAACCAGCGGCTTGCAGTACTTCTACAGAAGAAGGGTGAAGACCTTCTAGAAGTAGAATTTTAATTTTTTCTTTTTCCAGTGAAACTTTGGCCATTGTTCTCGTCCTTAAAATGGAAAGGTTGGGCAAATGCGGCGCACGTGCTACAAAATGGCTGAAAGGGGAACAAATTCACCACTTTGTTAGGAGACAAACGTTTTCTCTGTGCGTCTTCTGAACAATAAAGTAACAAAAAAAAAATGTTTTGGGTAAGAAAATTACGGAATAAGACATAATTTTACAGCAATAAAGCAAAAAAAACGGCGCCCTAGGGCACCGTATGTAATGAAGTAACAGAAAAACTCAATCTTCTATTATTTATTCTTCGATTTTTGCACCTTCAGGCGTGCCGGTGATAACCACATCAGCACCACGGTGAGCGAACAGACCAACCGTCACCACACCAGCTATACCATTGATGATATCTTCTAGTTGTTTCGGGTTTTCGATCGCCATGCCGTACACATCTAGGATCACGTTGCCGTTATCGGTTGTGCAGCCTTCGCGGTAAACTGGGTCACCACCAAGCTTAACCAACTCACGTGCCACGTATGAACGTGCCATTGGGATTACTTCAACAGGCAGTGGGAATTTACCCAACACATCAACTGCTTTAGTACCGTCAACAATACACACAAACTTATCAGAGATAGCCGCTACGATTTTTTCACGAGTCAAAGCAGCGCCGCCGCCTTTGATCATATCGCGTGAAGCGTTAATCTCGTCTGCGCCATCAACATAGATGTCTAGTTTGAATACGTCGTTGCACTCAAATACTTTGATTTCTAGTGCTTCTAGTTTTTCAGTAGAGGCTACAGAGCTTGAAACCGCACCTTTGATTTTGTCTTTCATTGTGCCTAGTGCGTCGATGAAGTGATTTACTGTAGAGCCAGTACCTACACCTACAATGCTGCCTTCTTCAACATATTGAAGTGCTGCCCAGCCAGCTGCTTTTTTCATTTCATCTTGAGTCATGCCATTCTCCTGAATAAGGTCTTGCGCTTTGAATTGATCGTTTGCGTAATGATGAAGTTAACGTTTAGATATTGAGTTAACGTTTCTATATCGAGGTTAACGTTTGCGGCGCGATTATAGCGCTTTAATGGTTGCTTTCCCATTGCCAAGTTTTACTCGGAGTCACGATTTTAGGTAACGGAATGTCCCATTCTTCAATCGGTAGCGTATCAACATGTTGGCAATCATGAGCCAAACCAATAGGAGCTGCACCTTCGCCCGTCTCGAACCACTTTGCCAAGGTGCGATCGTAATATCCGCCGCCCATACCTAAACGATGGCCATGGGAGTCAAAGCCGACAAGGGGCGTAAGAATAAGGTCGAGTTGCTGACAAGGTTTAACCAGCATTTGATTGAGCTGAGGTTCGACAATACCGTACTTATTCAAGACCGTCGGTGTGGTTGGCGAGTAGTGTAAAAACAGCAGGTGCCCGGCAGAGAAGGGGTGCAATACTGGTAAATAAGTTTGCTTACCTTGCGCCCATAACCATTCGATTAAAGGCTGAGTATCGAGTTCGCCATCGATAGAGATATAGAGGGCAATATGCTGAGCAGACTGAATTTCATCAAGCTGCATGCACTGCTTAACTAAGTCGATACCGGATTGAGTTTGTTGGTCGCCAGATAAGGCATTGCGTTTGATACGGATCTGTTTGCGAAATTCGCTGCGTGTGAGCGTCTTCATAAGAAGGGATACCCCAAAGTGCCGTTGAGAATAGATGGCCCTTGAACCAGCGAGTTCAAGGCGGATCAGCAATGATTACCGTAGGCTTCTCGGTCGGGCCGAGCATGCTCAATAGCACTCAAGTACTAACCCTTAGGGATTGCTTATCGGCTCGGGGACGTGAATCCTCTGACAAACACTCCAGGGTAAATTTTGTGTACGCTATTGCTGTCCGTGCTTAACTTTACTGAGGACATCTGAAAGTGATGTCGTGAGCTGTTCCATTCGCTCGGTCAGTGCGTTTTGTTCATCATTTGCTTCAAACTTCTTGGTTTGTAATTCGTAGCAAATATTCAGAGCTGCGATAGTCAGCAGCTTCACTTCATTGGTTACCTTAGTACGTTCAGCCATCTCTTTCAATCGATTATCAAGATCGGCCGCCGCTGCAATCAATGACTCTTCTTGCCCTGGTGGACAATTCACTCGAGTCAGTTTTCCTAATATTTCAACGTCTACCGCTTGATTACTCATGATGGATGAACTCTTTAACGCGCTATTTTAAGGCTGTTGCCCTTCGCCATTTTTTGAGAAAGAAAAAGTGCAAGTACCGATGAGGAAGCAATCTCCTCTGAGGGAGAAACTATAGGTAAACCGCTATTAAGATTCAAGCTTTTCAGAGTGACTGTTTGTAAATGAGAGCTTGAGCACACAGTAATTCAGCAAATTGAACAATTGGTAGTCAGTCATCCTTCAATTGCTGGGGATCGATGCTTACCAGAATTGGGGTGAAGTGGTACGATTATACTATCGATATAAAGAATAACTGAGCGAGCTATCTGATGAGCGAAACTACTTTACCTGACTACCTAACGGTTGCGACTGAACTTCAATCGGCAAGTCTAGCCGTAACCCCTGCTGAGATGCACGGTTTATTAACGGGTATGTTAAGCGGAGGCTTAAGCCTTGCAGATAAAAGCTGGCAACCACTGATCTTCGATTACACCAATGAAGGCATGGGTTGGCCAGATCGCGCATTAACGCTAGCGGAAGCGACACTGAAAGTAACGACCAGTGAAATCACAGGTTCGGGTATGGAATTGTCTATGTTGCTGCCTGACGAAGACGCAAGCGCAAGCCTATTTGACTTGGCTGATGGTGTGTCTGATTGGATTAACCATTTCATTACTGGTCTAGGCTTGGTTGGCGCTCAATTGAACAAAGCGTCTGACAGTACAAAAGAAGCATTAGCTGATCTAGAAGAGATGGCTAAGCTAGGCATTGACGAAGAAGATGATCTGGAAGAGCAAGCGCAGCTTCTAGAGCACGTTATTGAGCACGTAAAAGCGTGTGCACTAACGATTCATGCTGAATTTGGTGCTCGCCCATCTGAAGATGCGGCGCCTACCATTCATTAATTCGTTGGCTGGTTTGAGGTTATGATGGCTCAGTATGATGTTGTAATTGCTGGTGGCGCAATGGCAGGGGCAACCTTAGCCCTTGCTTTGAATCACCTAAGCCAAGGTTCACTGTCGATTGCGGTAGTGGAGCCTTATCAGGTTGATCATCAAGCTCACCCTGGGTTTGATTCTCGTTCGATTGCTTTGTCCTATGGCACGGTGCAGATCCTGGATTCTTTGCGCTTATGGCAATCTATCGCTCCGGTCGCGACCCCGATTAAAGATATCCATGTTTCGGATCGCGGGCATGCCGGAATGACAGACATCTACAGTGAAGAGCTTGCTGTAGATGCGCTTGGCTACGTGGTCGAGTTAGCAGATGTGGGTCGAATCTATCAGCAGAAACTTGAATCAGAAGCGGCAATTACCATGCTTTGTCCTGAGTCTGTTAGTAAAGTTGAACGTGAAGAAGCGTTGACGACGATTGAACTGACAAGTGGGCAAACAGTAACCACTAAGTTACTGGTTGCTGCTGACGGTGCAATCTCAACCTGTTGCCAACAGCTCAATATCTCATTGAGTGAGCATGACTTTGAGCAAGTCGCTGTGATTGCCAATATTGTGGCGAGTGAACCTCACCAAGGTCGCGCATTTGAGCGTTTTACCCATCATGGGCCAGTTGCTCTATTACCGATGAGTGACAACCGTTTATCGCTGGTTTGGTGTTTAACACCAGAGCAAGCACAAAAAGTGATGACGCTAAACGACAATGAATTTCTTGAGCAATTGCAGAATGACTTTGGCTGGCGACTTGGCCGATTAGAGAAGGTCGGCAAGCGCGCGAGTTACCCTCTGATTCTTCGTCACCGACAGCAAAATATCTCTCATCGATTTGCCATTGTTGGTAATGCTGCTCAAACGCTTCACCCAATTGCGGGGCAAGGCTTTAACCTAGGCATCCGAGATGTGGCTTCCTTGGCAGAAGAGTTGCGTACCCAGTTAGATGATGTAGGTCGTTACCGTGGTCTTGTTAACTTTAGAAAGCGTAGAGAACAAGACCGAGACGCAACGATCACGTTGACTTCAAGCCTAGTTCACCTGTTCTCAAACGATTATATGACCGCTCGCATTGGGCGTAATCTTGGGTTAGCCGTAATAGATAACCTTCCACCACTTAAAGGTCCACTTTTGCGTCATACGCTTGGCCTAATAGAAAGATAAGGTAATAAATAATGATGCAAAGTGTTGATATCGCGATTGTTGGTGGTGGCATGGTTGGCCTAGCGCTTGCTGCTGCCCTAAAAGACAGTGACCTAAGAATCGCTGTCATTGAAGGCAGAGCGCCTAGTGAAGGGCTGAGTGAGCTGCCTGATGTGCGTGTATCCGCGTTGAGTCGTTCTAGTGAAGTGATTCTTCGTAATCTAGGTGCATGGCAAGGTATCGAACAAAGACGCGCTGCACCGTATCAAGCGATGGAAGTGTGGGAACAAGACAGTTTCGCTCGTATTGAGTTTGACTCGACACGCTTGGCTCAGCCTAATCTTGGTCATATAGTTGAAAACCGTGTGATTCAATTAGCGCTGCTTGATCAGGTTAAGAAACAAGACAACGTCAGCCTGTATATGCCCGCAACGTGTAAAACGATGGCGATTGGTGAAAGTGAAGCTTGGTTAACATTGGACAATGGTCAAGCACTGACAGCTAAGTTAGTTGTTGGAGCAGACGGCGCAAACTCTTGGGTTCGTAAGCAGCAAGATATCCCATTAACACATTGGGATTACGGACACAGTGCGATTGTCGCGAACATCAAAACCACAGAGCCGCACCACAGCGTTGCTCGTCAAATCTTCACGCCTCAAGGCCCATTGGCATTCCTACCAATGCAACCAAGCAACATGAGCTCGATTGTTTGGTCTACGGAACCAAATCGTGCCGAGAACCTCGTATCAATGTCGGATGCTGAATTCAACAAGCAGTTAACAGCTGAGTTCGATGCAAAGCTGGGCTTATGTGAAGTGGTTGGTGACCGTTTTGCCTTCCCACTGCGCATGCGTTATGCGCGTGACTTTGCGGTAGAGCGTGTGGCTTTGGTTGGTGATGCTGCTCATACCATTCACCCATTAGCAGGGCAGGGCGTGAACCTTGGCCTATTAGACGCAGCAAGCCTAGCGCAAGAGCTGTTAAAGCTATGGTCTGCGGGTGAAGACATTGGCACCAAGCGTAATCTTCGCGGCTACGAGCGCTGGAGAAAAGCAGAGGCGGCGAAAATGATTGCTTCAATGCAGGGCTTTAAAGATCTGTTTGAAGGCGATAACCCAGCTAAGAAGCTGATTCGTGGCATTGGTATGAAGCTTGCGGGCCAATTACCGGGTGCGAAAGATGAGATCATGAAGCGCGCACTGGGTTTGTCTGGCAATCTTCCTGACTTAGCTAAGCGTCCAGTGACTCATCGATAATGACATAGTGTTCTGGTGGTATATCGAATCATCATTGATACGAAAATTGGTACGAAAAAAGGGTTGGCATAATGCCAACCCTTTTTGTTTTTAATTCTGTAGATAATCAGGTCATGCGTACGCGCAGCGCAGTTTCATGATTTCACTATTTATTTCTTTCACTGTTTGAAAGTGACGTTTTTCTGCTCGGTCTGGTAGCACTAGCTTACCGTTATCAAACTCAAATTTTCCTACGCCGTAAATGTAGATTCGTCCTTTGAAAAGTCGACTTACATGTTTAGCAATCATACTCGGTGTATAGCGCTTAAACAGTCTCATTCTTAATTATCCTTATATTTACCTAGCCTGCATATTATAGAAAAACTCCGAGATAATAATTGTGATAAGCATGGAGTTATATGCAGTAGCGTTGACGTTAATTAGATATTTGTGCTGTTCTAAGCACTTTCTTCAGTAAATATCTATTTTTACGTGAGCTCCTCCCCAAAATAATACTGAGTAGTGAACTGCCGTGAACTTTTCTGTTCAGTATTAAGCAGTGATAATGTTACAAGTATAAGAATAGGCGGGATTTTTTTGTTTGTGTAATCAAATTGTAAATTTCGGACAAAAAAAAGCCCGTCTAAAACGGGCGAATAGTCACAGATGCATTACACAAAAGTGGATACTGATGTTACTCAGTGGATTCACTTGCACTGATTTGCTTAATAGCTAGTCAGTAAATTTACAATAACGCAAATTTAACTTTGTGACTACTTATGCTTTTATTTTGAGTAACTATTTATTGATGGTGTGTTCTTCTTATGACGAGGTTCACACTAAAAATGTACTCAATGAAATATTAAAATGAAGTTTGCGAAGCATGATCTAAACGATCATCGACTGATGTCCGCGACGGTCGGTGCACATAGCGCCATAAGATCATTGAGATCCAGCGCAACGCCAGCCATTCGGTCGCCGGAGCTAATGGTTACGGTCGAGTTGTTTTGAATGGAAGGATCAAAAATGATCGGCATGTGTCTCTTGAGAGCGAGCGGACCAACACAACCCACTTTAAAACCGGTGATCGCTTCAACATCAGCGAGCGACACGCAGGTCATTCGACGGCAATTCAGTACCGAGCGTACTTTCTTGGGGTCGACAGAGCGATCGCCAGCAGTACAGGCTAACGCATACTGGTTGCCCATATCCTTGAGCAGGATGCACTTCACCATTTGAGAGGCGTCGATGCCTCGCTCTTGTGCAGTTTCTTCAATGCTGGTGGTTGGCTTGCTTTGCATCAGCAGGCGATAATTCACCTGCTGTTGATCCAGCCATTGTGTAATCTGCGTTTCCACGTGGTTACTCGTCGTCAAGGCTGTACGGCAGTGGCAGGATATTCCATGTTTGATCAGGCTGCGCGGTCAGTCGCAGCTGAACATCGTCATCAAGGTTGTTTGGCAGTACCATCAAACCAATCGCTCGGTTATCAGCAAATTGATAGACGTTTAATAGTCGGCCTGCGCCACGCCAGTTCTCACCCACACTACGTTCCAGTTCAATAGGGTTTTCTAACGACAGCACGTCCGCAGTTGTGCCCGACACAATGCGCATCTCACGCTTGTTCATGCCACGGTACTTAGCACGAGCAACCGTTTCTTGACCTGTGTAACAGCCTTTTGAAAAGCTGATACCGCCAATCGCTTGCAGGTTAAGCGCTTGAGGGATGTGCTCGTTTTGCTCTGCTTTCGATAGGTTAGGCTGAGCATCAAGAATTTCATGATATTGCCAAAGTGTTTCTGATACTTTCTCCGCAGCGCTGTTTGATACCAAGGCTTCAGCGGCTTCTTCTGTCACAAGTAGAGCCCAGCGGTTATCTGCAACTTGAACCGCTGTACCACCAGAGATAGCACGCACATTACCTTGGCTTTCTGAAATAGAATCAATGTATTGATTAGCTGACGAACCCATCACACCGATAACAACGTCAGACGTTTGCTCGATATCGACCTTAGAGAACACCGCGTACTTCTTGATTTCAACGAGCTCGACTTCAATCGCTGATTTAGGTTGCATGAGTGCGTAGCCACCGTTGTGGTGGAACAAACGAAAGATACTCCATACCTTTCCTTTTGCATCACAGTGCGCGCCTAATGTGGATTCATCATTAGGAAGAGTGACGACATCGCACGTTACTTGACCCTGTAGGTACGACTTTTTGTCATCGCCTATCATGGTAATTGCACTCCAGTCTGATACGTGTGTCATCATCAGTTCTGGAAGCGATTCATTTTGCGTATGAGCGAGTGGCTGAAATATGTTTTTCCAATCCATTTTATCTTTCCTAAGAATTTTATTTGGCTCTATGTTAATCCGGTTCTGTTTCTTTGTCAGCCTAGGTTTTTTTGTGAGCTTAGATAGGGACTGTGACTCACATAGTAGTTGCAGGGCGTATGACTTGTTACACTCCGAGAAAGAAAAATTATAGGTGAGGATAGCCAATGTACACTGCAGAGCAGAAAGCACGAATTAAATGGGGTTGCCGTCGCGGCATGTTAGAACTTGATGTAGTCATCATGCCATTTTTCGAAGAGTGTTTTGATTCATTGCAAGAGCAGGAACAGCGCGAGTTTGTTTCTCTATTAGAGTGTGATGATCCAGATTTGTTTACTTGGGTAATGGGCCACGGACGCAGTGAAAACCTAGGCCATGCATCAATGGTTGATAAAATTGTCGCACACAACCTCAGCAAGGTTCGTTAAGCTTCAGCTTAACCCTTCGTATTCCGCATTATTTGCAAAAGGCACTATTTTTGGGTGCCTTTTGTTTTTCATCGTCCTGTCTTCTATTCCACTTGCCGCCAGCCTTTATTGCTTAGCTTTAATGATCCGCTTGTTCAGAAACAATCATGTGATTCTAAATAGTGTCTATGGGCGTTTTGATTACAGAGAGGATGGTGATATTCGACTCAATGACCGAACTTACCGACTCAAGTCCGTTGATAAGATCTGGGCGCAGTTCTTCGTTAAATTGCAGTTTGAATGTGGGCACTCGGTACTGCTTTGGCGGGACAGCTGTTGCGAGCGAGAATATCGCCATTTTCTGGCGAACTTACAACGAGCGCGCTAGAGAAGCCAAACTATTCGATGAAAGAAAGTATTAGATAAAAGAAAGCGTTAGACAAAAGAAAAGGGAGCACTCGGCTCCCTTTCGTTTAATCATTTTCCGCTGACGGCTAATTCGCTAAGCACGTTTAACCAATTATTATGATTGGCGTTTCTCTGGCGTCAGAATCGTTGGGCCACTGTCTTCTGCAAGTTCAGGGTAATCCAACGTGTAGTGGAGGCCGCGGCTCTCTTTACGTTGCATTGCACAACGAACCATTAGCTCTGCCACTTGTAGCAAGTTACGCAGTTCTAATAGGTTATTCGAAACCTTGAAGTAGCTGTAGTACTCATGAGTTTCTTGTTGCAGCATCTGAATGCGACGCAATGCTCGCTCTAGTCGTTTATCCGTTCGAACAATGCCCATGTAATCCCACATGAATAGGCGCAGTTCGTGCCAGTTGTGTTGAATGATAACTTCTTCATCACTGTTGGTGACCTGGCTTTCATCCCATGCTGGCAGTTCAGCGCACAGTTGAGATTGGTCGATGTTCTCAACGATATCTTTTGCTGCTGCCCATGCGTAAACCACACACTCAAGCAGTGAGTTAGAAGCCATTCGGTTTGCACCGTGTAAGCCGGTGTAGCTCACTTCGCCAATCGCATACAAGTTCGTTAGGTCGGTTTGACCCTGCTTATTCACCATGACACCACCACACGTGTAGTGAGCGGCTGGTACGATAGGGATCGGCTCTTTGGTCATATCGATGCCCAAGTCCATCAAGCGAGTATGGATCATCGGGAAGTGCGCTGTGATGAATTCTTCAGGCTTGTGGCTGATATCAACATACATACAGTCGGCACCCAAGCGCTTCATTTCGAAGTCAATTGCACGAGCAACCACATCACGTGGCGCCAGTTCACCGCGCTCATCGAAGTCCTTCATAAAGCGAGAACCATCTGGACGACGCAAGTAAGCACCTTCACCACGCAGTGCTTCCGTTAGTAGGAAGTTACGCGCTTCTGGGTGGAATAAACAAGTTGGGTGGAACTGGTTGAACTCAAGGTTTGCCACACGACAACCCGCACGCCAAGCGATAGCAATACCATCACCTGAAGAAACATCTGGGTTAGAGGTGTATTGGTAAACCTTTGAAGCGCCGCCTGTTGCTAATACAACAAACTTAGCGCGCACGGTTTCAACATGTTCTTGGTTACGGTTCCAAATGTAGGCACCGATCACCTTGTCTTTTGAACCACCAATCTTATCTTCCGTGATCAAATCCAGCGCATTGTGGCGCTCGAAGATCTCGATATTTGGGTGGTTGTTGACGTTATCTTGTAGTGAGGTTTGCATCGCCATGCCAGTTGCATCGGCAGCGTGCAGAATTCTGCGGTGACTGTGGCCACCCTCACGAGTGAGGTGATATTTTGGTTGGCCTTCTGTGCTGTTCTCATCTTTATCAAATGGAACACCACCATCAATCAGCCATTGCACACACTCTTTCGCATTTTCAGCAATGAATTGAACTGTATCTTCTTCGCATAACCCAGCCCCAGCGATTTGAGTATCCTCTACATGAGACTCAATACTGTCCGACTCATCGAACACCGCGGCGATACCACCTTGTGCGTAATACGTCGATCCTTCGCTGCGTGGTCCTTTGCTTAATACAATTACTTTTGCATGTTCTGCTACGCGTAAGGCTAATGACAAGCCTGCCGCACCACTTCCTACCACTAATACATCACACTGATGTTCACGGTTTGCGTTCATAAAACTTATTAAATCCCGGGCTATAGTCGAGTTGTCCACTCTCAATTGACTTTGTCTTGTTTTAGGAGTTTGGCTAAGACTGTTATAATCTCTCCAGAGTCATCCTTAAACGCTATGCAAAATCAATATATAGACAGCTATCTAGAAATATTTAATTGCTCAATACCATTGCTTTTGCTCAAGTTTCCCCAAATTGATAGGGATAGCTATTTTTATTACATCACATTGTGAAACAATAATGGCAAATAATTTTAAGAAAGTTGGAACTTTCGGTATTTGGCTTAGTCACAATAGTGCTCTTGTAGACGGTGGTGTCAATACTACATTTCGCATAATTAGTACCCATATCTGTGAAGGTGAGGGTTATAACAATAGGAGTACCCGCTCGAATGAACGAGCAGCTAACCGATCAAGTGTTGATTGAGCGAGTTCAGAGTGGAGATAAGCAGGCATTTAACTTACTAGTGGTTAAGTATCAAAACAAAGTTTGTAATCTTATCTCTCGATACGTGAATAATTCCGGTGATGTACCTGATGTAGCACAAGAAGCTTTTATTAAAGCTTACCGCGCGATACCTAACTTTCGTGGCGAGAGTGCCTTCTATACATGGTTATACCGAATTGCCGTGAACACCGCTAAAAATCATATCGTTGCCCAAAGCCGTAGGCCGCCAGCAACCGATGTAGATGCAGAAGATGCAGAATATTACGAAACAGGCAGCGCGTTAAAAGAAATATCGAACCCTGAGAACTTAACGCTGTCTAAAGAATTGAAACAAGTTGTTTTTGGAGCGATTGAAGCGCTACCAGAAGACTTAAAAACTGCAATGACGTTGCGAGAGCTCGAAGGTTTGAGCTACGAAGAGATTGCAGAAGTAATGGATTGCCCTGTAGGAACCGTACGTTCGCGTATTTTCCGAGCTCGTGAAGCGGTGGAAAAGAAAATCAAACCTCTTTTGCAACGCTAGAACTTGTAATAATTATGGTGAAAATAATGGCTGATAAAGAAAAGCTTTCGGCACTCATGGATGGTGAAACGATCGATAAAGCTCTCATTGTAGATCTAGAATCTGATCAAGAAAGCATGGATACTTGGCAGAGTTACCATTTAATTGGTGATGTTATGCGTGGGGATTCGCCAGAAACTCCAGAGTGGAACATTGCTAATAGTGTAGCGGCAGCGCTTGAGAACGAGCCTGCACATGGTTCAATGTCGAACCTGCACCAAGTGAATGTTGAACCTACTGTTGCTCCAATTGAAGAGCAACCTAAACCTCAGCAAGCGAAGCGTCAGCTTCCGGCGTGGTTACAACAGTTTGGACAAGTTGCCGTGGCAGCGTGTGTTTCATTAGCCGTTGTAATAGGTGTTCAACAATATGGTGGTAGCGACCCTGCAGCACCAGAGCAGTTGCCTGTACTCCAGACGATTCCATTTGCCGGTTCTGCGGAACCAGTAAGTTTAACGCGTGACTCTGTTGAGAAACCAGCATCTGAAGCTAACTTGCAAGAGCAGCGCAAACGCGTTCATGCATTGTTAGAAGATTATGAGCTGCAGCTAAGATTAAACAGTGATGCATCGCCAATGCAAGATGCACATCTAGAATCGGACATTGAATGAAGAAAATCCTGGTCAGTGCACTGACACTGTTCAGCTTGATGTCTCCAACAGCCTTTGCAGAGGAAACCACTGCAAAGGCCTTGTTGCATCAAATGAACGAGGCCAGTCAGCATCTAAATTACGAACTCTCCTACATTTTGATAAAGAAGAGCAGTATTGAGCCTCTTGTTTATCGCCATGCGGTTAACGACGACCAACAACTTGCACACCTTGTTTATCTAAGCGGCCCTGTTCGTGAAGTCATTCGACGTGGCAACGAAGTTAGCTACATCGAGCCGGGTACAGAGCCATTTACGATTCAGTCAGGCAGCATGGTTGCGCCTGTTATTCCGATGATTAATCGAGATATCGAATCTCTGAATCAGTACTACGACTTTGTGAAAGTTGGTCGCTCTCGTGAAGCAGGTAGCACCACTCAAGTGCTGCGTGTCGTGCCGAAAGATGGCCTTCGCTACTCTTACGTGGTTTGGGTAGACGAAAAAACGAATCTTCCTTTGCGTGCCGACCTTTTGGATCGTGATGGCGAAGTGCTTGAACAGTACCGCACTATCTCTTACGTGGTGAACGATAAGATTGCTGAGGCTATGGGTGGCTTGAGCCAAGCTCAATTGCCGAAAGTTTTATCATTACCGGAAGGCTTAGTGAGTGAAACTAACTGGCAAGCGTCGTGGATTCCTGAAGGGTTTAAATCAAAAGAGCTTAGCCGCTATCAAATGGCTGCGACCGATAAAATGGTTGAAAGTCAGCTTTTCAGTGATGGACTGTTTAACTTTTCGGTTTATATCGCGGAAAAAGATGAGCATTCATTGAAAGGGCAGCTGGTGCGTCAAGGGCGTAGAACCTTGCACAGCTTAGTGATTGGCGATAAAGAGATCTCTGTGGTTGGTGACATTCCGCCGGCAACTGCAAAACGTATTGCTCAGTCAGTTACATTTAATAAATCGGTACAAGCGCAATGATGACCGCGCTGGCGACCGTTAGCTCGGTTGAACAAAAAGGTAAGCAATACTTTGTTCAATTGAGCTGCGAACAACAAACCAGTTGTAGCAGCTGTTCTTCTCAAAAAAACTGCGGTACGGGTATTGTGACCAAGGCTGTTGGCAATAAATCTTTGTTTTGGCAGCTTAAAACCAAAAGCTTAGTCAAAGCTGGACAAATCGTAGAAATTGGCTTTCCAGAAAAAAGCCTACTTCAGTCGGCGGCGATTGTTTATCTCATCCCACTTTTCATGTTGATGATTGGTGCTGGTTTTGGGCAACTCTTGTTACAACCCTTACTCCAGGGGGGCGAGGGCATTGTTATCTTAAGTGCAGCACTGTTTACTGCTGGTGGGATTGCCTTAGCGAAGCGGTTAGCCAAACCCATGGAAGACAAATCCAAGCAAGAAGTCGTCTTGATTCGAATCCTAGGTGAGTCTCTCGTCTAATTTATGATGCTTCTTGCCCTTAAATTGGGTAGAATCTGCCAACTTGATTGAAATGCCGCCACCAATGCTGACTGTAGATTGGACGCGTCGCGGCTTTCTTATTATCCCTATTCAAAGAGTTTAGTCACACCAAGCCTATGAAGCACATTCGTAATTTTTCGATTATCGCCCACATCGACCACGGTAAGTCGACCCTTTCTGACCGCTTAATCCAAGTTTGTGGAGGATTAAGTGAACGTGAGATGGCAGCTCAAGTCCTCGATTCTATGGATATAGAACGCGAGCGTGGTATTACAATTAAAGCGCAGAGTGTGACTTTAGATTACAAAGCTAAAGATGGTGAAACTTACCAACTTAACTTTATCGACACTCCTGGACACGTAGACTTCTCTTACGAAGTATCTCGTTCTCTAGCGGCTTGTGAAGGCGCACTACTTGTAGTGGATGCTGGCCAAGGTGTTGAAGCACAAACTCTAGCAAACTGTTACACAGCAATCGAAATGGAACTGGAAGTAGTGCCAATCTTGAACAAGATTGACCTACCAGCTGCTGAACCAGAACGTGTTGCTGAAGAAATCGAAGAGATCGTTGGCATCGATGCGATGGAAGCGACTCGCTGTTCTGCGAAAACAGGTTTGGGTGTTGATGATGTTCTAGAAAACATCGTGACGGCAATCCCGCCACCGGAAGGTGATCCTGAAGCGCCTCTACAAGCGTTGATCATTGACTCTTGGTTCGATAACTACCTTGGCGTAGTTTCTTTGGTTCGTATCAAAAACGGTAAGCTGAAGAAGAACGATAAGATCAAAGTAATGTCGACAGACCAAGTATGGGGTGTTGACCGTCTAGGTATCTTCACGCCTAAGCAAATCGATACTACAGAGCTAAATACTGGCGAAGTAGGTTGGGTCGTTTGTGGTATTAAAGACATCCTAGGTGCACCAGTTGGTGATACGTTGACGCTTGCAAAAGGCGGCAGCACTGAACGTCTACCTGGTTTCCAAAAAGTGAAGCCTCAGGTATACGCTGGTCTATTCCCTGTATCATCTGATGACTACGAAAACTTCCGTGACGCGTTAGGCAAATTAAGCCTGAACGATGCATCACTGTTCTTTGAACCAGAAAGTTCAGCAGCACTTGGTTTTGGTTTCCGTTGTGGCTTCTTAGGAATGCTTCACATGGAGATCATCCAAGAGCGTCTAGAGCGTGAATACGACCTAGACCTAATCACAACTGCTCCAACAGTAGTGTATGAAGTTGTAAAAACAGATAAAACGGTTCTTTACGTTGATAGCCCGGCTAAACTGCCAGCGGTTAATGACCTAGAAGAAATTCGTGAGCCAATTGCACGCTGTAATATTCTGGTACCTTCGGATTACCTAGGTAACGTAATCACACTGTGTGTTGAGAAGCGTGGCGTACAAGTAGACATGGTCTACCACGGTAACCAAGTTGCTGTGACGTACGATCTTCCTATGGCAGAAGTAGTTCTAGACTTCTTCGACCGTCTGAAGTCAACGTCTCGCGGCTATGCATCATTGGATTACAACTTCCAACGTTACGAGCCATCAAACATGGTACGTGTAGACGTACTGCTGAATGGCGAAACAGTTGATGCACTAGCTATCATTACGCACAAAGATATTGCTCAGTCTCGTGGTCGTCTACTGGTAGAGAAGATGAAAGAATTCATCCCTCGTCAGATGTTCGATATCGCGATTCAAGCAGCGATTGGTAACCACATCATTGCTCGTTCTACAGTGAAACAACTGCGTAAGAACGTAATCGCAAAATGTTACGGTGGTGATATCAGTCGTAAGAAGAAACTTCTTAAGAAACAAAAAGAAGGTAAGAAGCGTATGAAGCAGATCGGTAACGTTGAACTGCCTCAAGAAGCTTTCCTTGCAATCCTTCATGTTGGCAAAGATTAACTTTATCCAGCATTAAACGAATAATTGAAAGTGAAAGAGTAGCTCGCTACTCTTTCACTTTCGTTATTTTTAAAGAAATGAAATTTAAGGGATATCAATGGCTAATACATTTTCGCTTATCTTAGTGATCGTAACTCTAGTGACCGGCATTGTATGGGCGTTGGAAAAGTTTGTGTGGGCGAAGAAGCGCCAGCAAAAGCTTGCTGACGTTGAAGCACAATCGAATGGCCTAGACGCTGAAACTAGCGCAAAAGTTACGGCTCAACCTTGGTGGGTTGAGAACAGTGTGTCCATTTTCCCGGTAATTGCATTTGTTTTGGTTCTGCGTTCATTTATTTATGAACCGTTTCAAATCCCTTCTGGCTCGATGATGCCAACGCTTTTGGTTGGTGACTTCATCTTGGTAGAGAAGTACGCGTACGGTCTAAAAGACCCAGTATGGCGCACTCAACTGGTAGAAACGGGCAAGCCAGAGCGTGGTGATTCAATCGTATTTAAGTACCCACCTCAGCCTAACATCGACTACATCAAGCGTGTTGTTGGTATGCCAGGTGACACCATTCGCTACAGCAGTCGTAAAGAGATCTGCATTCAGGCGAAGGGTACAAGTAGCTGTGAACCAGTGAAACTAAGTAATGTTGAAGAGAGCCAATTTATTCAAGATGGTGTGCCTCTGATTCAGCTGAACGAACAGCTTGGAGACGTAGAACACCAGATTTTAGTTAACCCATTGCGCCGCGATCGTGTGCAAGCATATCAGCCTCGCAATGGTGTTAACGAATGGGTCGTTCCAGAAGGCCAGTACTTTGTGATGGGTGATAACCGTGACAACAGTGCCGATAGCCGTTACTGGGGCTTTGTCCCTGAAGCAAACCTTGTTGGTAAGGCCGTTGCTATTTGGATCAGCTTCGAATTCGAACGCGGTTCAGACAGTGTACTTCCAACATGGATTCCTACTGGTGTGCGTTTTAATCGCATCGGTGGGATTCATTAATCGATCACATAACACATCGAGAGAGCATGAATTCTCCAATTGATAAACTAGAGAGAAAGATTGGCTATCAGTTTAATGATGCCGATCTTATCCACTTGGCGCTGACTCACCGCAGCGCCGCAGGTAAACATAACGAACGTCTTGAGTTTCTGGGCGATTCAATTTTAAGTTTTGTTATCGCTGATGATCTTTACCACCGTTTTCCTAAGGTAAACGAAGGTGATATGAGCCGCATGCGCGCAACATTAGTACGTGGTCATACATTGGCAGAACTAGGTCGTGAATTCGAACTAGGAGATTACTTAAAATTAGGTCCAGGTGAGTTGAAGAGTGGCGGTTTCCGTCGTGATTCTATTCTAGCGGATGCGGTTGAAGCGATCATCGGCGCTGTCTATTTAGATAGTGATACCGAGACGGTTCGCGGCATTATTTTAAGCTGGTACCAATCTCGCCTAGATGCTATTCAGCCTGGAGTATCTCAAAAAGATCCGAAAACTCGCCTACAAGAGTTTTTGCAAGGTCGAAGAAATCCTCTACCTGTCTACACAGTGACTAATATTAAAGGTGAAGCACACAACCAAGAGTTTACGGTTGAGTGTGAAGTGGCAGGTGTGGATAAACCTGTTATCGGTAAAGGCACTAGCCGCCGCAAGGCAGAACAAGCGGCTGCTGAAACAGCATTAGAGCAACTAAGCAATGTCTGATAACAACCAAGATTTCGATATCGATGCATTCTTTTCATCTGATAGCAAAAAAACAGGCCTACCGGAAAACCAACACTGTGGCTTCATCGCTATTGTCGGTCGCCCAAATGTAGGTAAGTCGACGCTTCTGAACCATATTCTGGGTCAGAAGATTTCTATTACATCACGTAAACCACAGACGACACGTCACCGTATTATGGGCGTTGAAACTGAGGGTGATTACCAAGCGATCTTTGTTGATACTCCTGGACTTCATATTGAAGAAAAGCGTGCCATCAACCGCTTGATGAACCGTGCGGCGAACAGCTCATTGAGTGATGTAAACCTAGTATTCTTCCTTGTCGATGGTACTCACTGGACTGACGACGATGAGATGGTTCTGAACAAACTGAAGAAGACTGACTTCCCAGTTGTACTTTGCATCAACAAAGTAGATAACGTTCAAGACCGTACTAACGTGATGCAGCACATGATGGAAGTCTCTAAGAAGATGGACTTCATTGATGTAGTGCCAATCTCAGCGAAGCAAGGTAAAAATATTGATGTACTGCGTAAGCACGTACGTGAACATTTACCTAAAGCGACACACCACTTCCCTGAAGAATACGTGACTGATCGCTCGCAACGTTTTATGGCCTCTGAAATTATCCGTGAAAAGCTGATGCGCTTTACGGGTGACGAGCTACCTTACTCGGTAACGGTTGAAATCGAACGTTTCGATTACAACCCAGATAACGATGGCTTCCACATCAATGCACTGATTCTTGTTGAGCGTACAGGCCAGAAGAAAATGGTGATTGGTAAAGCGGGCGAGAAGATCAAAACGATTGGTCGTGAAGCGCGTATCGATATGGAAGAGCTATTCGGCCGTAAGGTTTACCTAGAGACTTGGGTCAAGGTTAAATCTGGCTGGGCTGATGATGAGCGTGCACTTCGCTCGTTAGGCTACATCGACGATCTATAATATATTGAACGTCACTTTCTGAGATTAAGAAAGTTGAACTGAAGATAAATCCAAGAGAGAGTGCGAACTCTCTCTTTTTGTATCTGTAATAAGGGTAAGTGATTGAGCGAAGGGTTACAGCGATGCTTTGTGTTGCACCGTCGACCATACAGTGAGTCGAGCCTGATCTTGGACGTCTTCAGCGAAGAGTTCGGTCGGGTGACGTTGATGTCTAAAGGCGCTCGCAGCAAGCGTTCCAATTTGAAAGGTGCATTACAACCTTTTACGCCGCTATTGCTTAAGTGGTCTGGTAATGGTTCGATGAAAACCTTACGCCAAGCTGAACCCATCAGCTTGGGGCTCCCTCTCGCCGGTATTAATCTGTATTCAGGCATGTACGTGAACGAGCTTATCGGTCGGGTATTGATGGCGGAAGTACCGATGCCTGCACTTTTTCACGACTATCTTCATGCTTTAACAGAGCTGGCGCATAATGATAATCCTGAGCCAGCACTGCGTCGCTTTGAGCTGGCTCTATTATCTGCTATGGGTTACGGCGTCGACTTTTTACACTGCGCGGGCACTGGCGAAGCGATTGATCCGAGCATGACTTATCGCTATCGAGAGCAGAAAGGTTTCATCGCTTCAGTACGTCGAGATAACCTGACTTTTATGGGCGATGAACTTATTGCAATCAGCGAACGTAGGTTTATCACTAAAGAGCAGTTAAAAGCGGCAAAACGCTTTACACGCATAGCCTTAAAGCCGTATCTTGGCGGCAAACCATTAAAAAGTAGAGAGCTATTTATGCCAACAATAGCCCTCTCCAGAGCACGGAGTATTGGAAAATGAGCTCAATCCTTTTAGGCGTTAATATCGACCATATTGCAACACTACGTAATGCACGTGGTACTAAATACCCAGATCCAGTACACGCAGCTGAAATCGCTGAACGTGCTGGTGCAGATGGCATTACTATTCACCTGCGTGAAGACCGTCGTCACATCGTTGATCGCGATGTGCGTATTCTGGCTGAAACACTTCAAACTCGCATGAACTTGGAGATGGCCGTAACGGACGAGATGGTTCAAATTGCACTCGATACTAATCCTGAGTTTGTTTGTCTGGTTCCTGAAAAACGTGAAGAGCTAACCACTGAAGGTGGCTTGGACGTAGTTGGTCAACTAGAGAAGATCAAAGCGGCGACACAAAAACTGTCTGCAGCAGGTATCAAGGTATCTCTGTTTATCGATGCTGACCGTGAGCAAATCGATGCTGCAAAAGCGTGTGGCGCACCGTTCATTGAACTGCACACGGGTCACTATGCTGATGCTAAGACAGAAGAAGATCAACAAGACGAGCTTAAGAAGATCGCAGCAGGCGCAAGCTATGCAGATGACTTAGGTATCACAGTCAATGCGGGTCATGGTCTGACTTACCACAACGTAGCACCGATTGCGGCACTTCCAGAGATCTACGAGCTGAACATCGGTCACTCGATCATGGGACGTGCAGTGTTTGATGGCTTAAACAAAGCCGTTGCAGACATGAAAGCAATCATGGAAACAGCACGTAACAACGCTTAGTTCGGCAAGTCGTCGGCACTAAGCGATGTACAGTTAATCATTAGACAGAAGTTAAGTAGTAGAGGAAACATGGCAGTTGTTGGATTAGGTACAGATATCGCAGAAATCGAACGTGTCGAGAAGGCGCTGTCGCGAAGTGGCGACGCTTTTGCTCAGCGTATTTTGACGGATTCTGAGTTTGAAGTATTCCAACAGTTGAAGCAAAAAGGCCGTTACCTTGCAAAACGTTTTGCTGCTAAAGAAGCTGCATCTAAGGCGTTAGGTACGGGGATTGCGCTGGGTGTTACCTTCCACGACTTTGAGATTTCAAACGATGAGCATGGTAAGCCAGTATTGAGCTTACACAAGAAAGCGCGTGAAATCGCAGAGGCGAATGGCACAACATCGATTCATCTGACTATCTCGGATGAGCGTCACTACGCTGTGGCAACGGTGTTACTCGAATCGTAAACAGATTATCGCGACTTTATATCTAGTGCTCTTGGCTCTAGACAGAAAAAAGCAGAGCTCATGAGCTCTGCTTTTTTATTGGCGGGTAAACCCTCTAAAGAATACTAGTGAGTAACAAGTACCCGCTAGGCCTTCGCCTGTTTCAAGTAGTGAATCGCGGTTGCTTGAACCTTATCTAATTCATCCTGAAGCTCGAAAAGCTCAGGTTCAATGTCTTCAACAGAAGTACCTGAACGCAGCTCTTTCTCTATTGTCGCACATACCGATTTTAGCCTTGGTACGCCGCTGTACGAGCTGCTGCCATGCATCTTGTGAATGATGTGTATCAGCTCTTCAACTGGATAGTCACTGTCTTCTATCGCTTTGTCTGCTGCCTCATACACCTCTGGAATAAAGTCGACGAGCATTTGCAGCATATCGCGTGCGAGGTCTTCTTTATTGGCGGCTTGTTTCATCGCAGCTTGCCAATCAATGATGATGTTTGTGTGCACGCTGGCTTCAGTTTCTGACACCGGACCGTTGTCGACTTCAGCAGAGACCGCTGGGTGGTCTGGATCTATTTTTTCGATGTGCTCAACCTCAGAGGTCGAGCTCCAATGAATCAAAACCTGCTGTAAAACATGCTCTTCAATAGGTTTGGTTAGGTAGTCATCCATGCCCGCTTCAAGCAGTCGATCTCGTTCGCCAATCATTGCATGTGCGGTCACGGCAATTACAGGTGTATTCGCATTGTTCGCCAGTTTTTTGATGTTCTGACAAGCGGTTACACCGTCCATCTGTGGCATTTGAATATCCATGAAGATGATATCAAATGGCGTCTCTGTCGCTTTGTCTATCGCCTGCTGACCACTGGTACAACTGATGACGGTTTCTACACGCTCTTTAAGCAGCGCGGTAATCAACTTAAGGTTGGCTGGGTTGTCGTCTACTGCCATCACAGTAAGCGGTAACTTCTCTTCAGAATGCGTTTCAATCGCTGGTGCAATCAAGGTAGGTGCCTGATTCGATACCAGAGTTTGCAGCAACTTCTTACGAGAAAGAGGCTTGGTGATGCACTGAACATCGACCTCTTTCATTAGTTGCTCACCCAACGCTAGCTCGGTACTTGGTGTACCAATAATCACGTTTTGAGCAATCTTCTTCGCACCGATCGCCCAACCACTCACAGTATCAAATTGATACTCTTGGTTGGCGGCTAGGTTAAGCAGAACGTAGTCATACGAGGTCGTCTCATCTGGCATCACCGAACGATACGTTACCACTAAGCCTTCTTGGGTTAGGATTTGCTGAGTAATCGATGCCGCTTGCATGTTTGGCTCGATAAGCAGCAGTTGTTTGTCTTGCAGACACTGCGTCTCAATCAGCTCTGTCATCGGCATATCAGTCGTTGATAGTCTCAAGGTGAACCAGAAGGTAGAGCCTTGGTGAAGACGACTGGTTAGGCTGATCTCTCCGCCCATTTGGCTGACCAGTTTTTGGGTGATAACCAGACCTAAGCCTGTACCGCCGTAACGACGAGAGATACTTGCATCGGCTTGGCTGAAAGCTTGGAAAAGCTGAGCTTGTTGACGCTCAGAAATACCAATACCCGTATCGCGAACCATGAATTGCAGCTCGATGTTGTCTTCACTTTGTGAGCGAAGCTCAACGCTGATATCAATGTTGCCGCGTTCGGTAAACTTGATTGAGTTACCAACAAGGTTGGTTAGGATCTGCTGAATACGCAGTGGATCGCCCACCACACCTGGCGGTACTTTAGGGTCGATCTTCAGTGTCAGTTCTAGGCCTTTCTCATGAGCGTTGGTTGCTTGAAGGTTTACTACCTCTTCAAGGCTGGCTTGGAATTCAAATGGGATGTTCTCTAGGGCTAATTTACCGGCTTCAAGTTTCGAGAAGTCCAAGATATCGTTGATGATGCTAAGCAGGTTGTTTGCCGAGCGTTCAATGGTTTGTAGGTAATCGGTTTGACTGTTCGATAGGTGAGTCTTGAGCATTTGACGAGTAAAGCCAATCACACCGTTCAGCGGCGTTCTCAATTCGTGAGACATATTCGCTAAGAACTCAGACTTAACACGAGCCGCTTCTTGAGCGCGTTTCTTCGCGATGTCTAACTCAACGTTTTGAATCTCTAGCTGTTCAAGAGTTTCACGCAAATCTGATGTGGCCTGGTCGATACTGTGCTGCATCTCGACGTGATACTCTGATAGCGATACCGCCATCGCATTGATACCGTTTTTCAGCGAGTCTAGCTCACCATGCATCTTACCTTCGATACGCACATCTAGGTGACCTCGACGAATTCGGTCGACCATGTTTTTCATGTGTGTGATCGGTTGAGTGACATCGTGCATTAAGCGGAACGCAAACACACCCGATAAACCAAGCCCGAGAATCAACACTAAGAATGCAGAGAACACTTCTTGATATTGCTGCAATCGAAGTGATGAAAGATCTAATTCAATCGCAATGTAGCCGATCGCTTGATTAGCTTGAGACTGACCGTTGGTTGAATTGATGTACTGGCCTTCGGCGATGATAGGTGTCCGCAGGATCAGCGTATTATCGAGAAGGTTCGATGAGCTTAAATGCGGGATCGGTTTATCTTTGGGGTAGGTCAGGCTTTCAAAATCGGGGTGGAAGTTTGAGGTTACAAACAACTCATGACGCTCATCAAACACCGCGATACTGCGCACTAGCTTAGAATTCTTTCGATGCGCATAGCTAATAAGCTGACGAACAGACTCTCGACTTTCGAGCTTCATGCCTGATTCACTCGCAATCGCAAGTGGCTCAATGATGCTAGTACCAGTGTTAACCACTTGACCTTCAAGGTCTTGATAGCGGTTAAATGAAAAAAATGCACTCAATAGCAACCCAATAATCAGGGTTGGAGCTAGAGTTAAGGTAATTACACGGGCTCTTAAGCCATATCTGGTCATGTTCTTTAATTACATCGAGGTCTGGATATGGGAAAATAACGCACACAATGGCGGTTAAGTGAACGGTAAGCTTAATCAAAGCCGTGACGTTCGACAATGATTCCAAGACATAATAGTGAGTCCTGGATACCAATTACTTATTAAAAGATACATTAGGCACAAGCAATGGCACGTTTTTTCCAACCAAAAAAGAAAACTCAACTCGAGACCAAGCATCAATCGGTTTTGGTTGAACGAATGGATCACAATGGCGCTGGCATCGCTTATCAAAAGAATAAACCGGTTTTCATTGATGGCGCATTGCCCGGTGAGCAGGTGGTTATTCAACTTACTGAGAGCAAAAGTAAGTTTTCGCGAGCTAAACTCATCAAGTTATTGAAGCCGAGCGAGCAGCGTTTAAAGCCGTTTTGTAAGCACTTTAATCAGTGTGGTGGCTGTCACCTTCAACACCTAGGTTACTCTTCTCAGGTTGAGCATAAATCGCAATCTCTGACGCACCTGATGAGCCAATACCAAACGGCGAACACTGAAGTTGCACAACCTATTGTCGGTGATGAAACCGGTTATCGACGTCGCGCACGTATCAGCCTATTTGTTGATAAGAAGACGCAACAGCTTCAATTCGGTTTCCGTAAGAAGCAGAGTAAGCAGATTGAAAACATCACCGACTGTGCCGTGCTTGATCCTCGCCTTAATGTGTTGCTGCCAAAACTGAAAAATTTACTGAACACTTTCAACAGCCTTACGTCTTTAGGACACGTTGAATTGGTGTTGGGCGATACTGGCCCTGTTATGGTGCTACGTCACCTTAAGCCTCTGGTTGAAAAAGATGAGCAAGCGCTGATTGCGTTAGCAAAAGAAGAAGGCGCTACGCTGTATTCGATGCCTGAAACCGATAAGTTGGTTCGCTTAGTCGGCGATACACCTTCTTACAGCGAAACTGGCGTGACGTTACCGTTTGAGCCAAACCACTTTATCCAAGTAAACCAGAAAGTGAATCGGCAGATGGTGGCTCAAGCGATTGAGTGGCTAGAGCCTCAAGCGGATGAGCGAGTGCTAGACCTGTTTTGTGGTCTCGGTAACTTTAGTCTGCCTATCGCGCAACAATCGGCGTTTGTGGTTGGTGTAGAAGGCGTTGATGAAATGGTTCAGCAAGCCGCATCTAATGCAGCGTTAAACCAGTTAAGCAATACAGAATTTTACCAAGCTAACCTTGAAGAAGACTTATCTTCACAGCCTTGGGCAAAAGAGAAATTCGATAAAGTATTGCTTGACCCGGCACGTGCGGGAGCGAGTGGGATCGTTGATCAAATTTCAGCGTTAGGAGCGAAGCGTGTGGTTTATGTTTCGTGTAATCCTGCTACTCTAGCTAGAGATTCTGAGAGCTTAGAAAAACAAGGCTATCAATTAGCCAAACTGGGTATGTTGGACATGTTCCCACACACCAGTCATCTAGAATCTATGGCTCTCTTTATCAAGGCTTAGAGGCCCTTAAACAAGGCTTCAAATGAATCACAAAGGCGCAGGGAAGCCTGCGCTGATATCAATATGGTCGAACTAACTTGGAACCAGTTAGTCATATTGAATTGGGTATAAAACATAATAACTAGGAAGGCATGATGGTTGCGGTACGAAGCGCACATTTAAACCCAAGCGAACAGTTTGAGCTAGAAAGTTGGATTGCGTCATTGAATCAAGACGCAAAAACCTCGAATAAACTGATTAAAGTTTATCGTCACTGTGAAGAACTTTTAAAAGATCACGAGCAAGCATCGCTCTTGCTTTGGCGTGGCCGTGAGATGATCGAAATCTTGGTCACCTTGTCCATGGACCGTGCCACTTTAATTGCTGCACAACTTTTCCCCGTCGTCTCAAGCGGCGTTTTTGAGCGCGAAGCGTTTGAAGAAAGCTACGGTAAAGAAACCGTAAAGTTGATCGATGGCGTTGAAGAAATGGCGGCCTTAGGCCAGTTAAACGTGACCCTTGAAGGCAGTGCTGCCTCGGGTCAAGTTGATAACGTTCGACGCATGCTACTGGCTATGGTCGATGATTTCCGCTGCGTAGTCATCAAACTCGCTGAACGAATCTGTAACCTTATCGAGGTAAAAAAAGCGCCTGATGCTGTGCGTCGCGCGGCCGCAAAAGAGTGTTCTAACATCTATGCCCCACTGGCAAACCGTTTAGGTATCGGCCAACTTAAGTGGGAAATCGAAGATTACGCATTCCGCTACCAACAACCAGATACCTACAAGCAGATTGCAAAACAGCTGTCTGAGCGTCGTATCGTTCGTGAACAATACATCACAGATTTCGTTGATGATTTAACCGCAGAAATGCAGCGTTCAAACATCAATGCTGAAGTGAGTGGCCGACCAAAACACATCTACAGTATCTGGCGCAAAATGCAGAAGAAAGGCTTAGCCTTCGATGAGCTTTTTGACGTACGAGCAGTACGTATTATCGCTGACCAGCTGCAAGACTGTTACGCCGGCCTTGGGGTGGTACACACTAAATACAAGCACCTCCCGAGCGAATTTGATGACTATGTGGCGAACCCTAAGCCAAATGGTTACCAGTCGATTCATACCGTAGTACTTGGCCCTGAAGGCAAGACCATTGAGATTCAGATCCGTACTAAGCAAATGCACGAAGACTCTGAGCTTGGTGTGGCGGCGCACTGGAAGTACAAAGAAGGAGCTTCAAGCGGCCGTAGTGGCTACGATGAGAAAATCACTTGGTTGCGTAAACTTATCGACTGGCAAGAAGAGATGTCGGACTCTGGCGAGATGCTGGATGAGGTACGCAGCCAAGTCTTCGATGACCGTGTATACGCATTTACTCCACGTGGTGACGTGGTCGACTTACCAATGGGCGCAACCCCGTTGGATTTCGCCTACCACATCCACTCGATGGTCGGACACCGCTGTATCGGTGCCAAAGTAGCGGGGCGTATCGTACCGTTCACTCATAAACTATCGATGGGCGATCAAGTTGAGATCATCACGCAGAAAGAGCCGAACCCATCTCGTGACTGGTTAAATCCAACCACAGGTTTTGTTCATTCTGGTCGAGCTCGAGCGAAAATCAACGCTTGGTTCCGCGCACAAAGCCGTGAGAAAAACCTAGAAGCGGGTCGTGATATCCTGGAAGTTGAGCTAGCGAAAGTAGGCGCAACCCTAAAAGATGCTGATCAATACGCACTAAAACGCTTTAACGTGAATACGCCAGACGAACTCTATGCAGGTATTGGTAGTGGCGACTTGCGTATTAACCAAGTGGTTAATCACATCAATGCGCTAGTGAATAAGCCAACGGCGGAAGAAGAAGACAAGAAAGCGCTAGAGAAACTGCTTGAGTCGGAAAACAAGCCGGCACAACAGAGTCGTCCGAAGAAAGATGCGGTAGTGGTTGAGGGCGTTGATAACCTAATGACGCACCTAGCGCGTTGCTGTCAGCCAATCCCAGGTGATGTGATTAAAGGTTACATCACTCAAGGTCGTGGTATCTCAGTGCACCGCGCTGACTGTGAACAGCTAGGCGAGCTAAGCGTGCATGCGCCAGAACGTATCATTGATACCGTTTGGGGTAATGGCTTTGTCGGTTCATACATCCTAACGCTGCGTGTTGAAGCGCTAGAACGTAATGGCTTGTTGAAAGACATCACCTCACTGTTCTCGAATGAAAAGATCAGCGTGACCACAATGAAGAGCCGCATCGACTACAAGCGTCAGCTATCGGTAATGGATTTCGATTTGGAAGTGACCAATATTGAGATTCTGAGCCGAGTGACAAGTCGAGTCGAGCAGATCAAAGATGTAATGAGCGTTAAGAGACTTGGATGATCCTTTTGTGTCATTTATGTCATTCCCTACAGTGAGGGACGAACGTGATAGGGAATCTCGCCAAGCGGTTTGAGATCCCCAACTCGCTCATACTTCACTCTTGGAGATGACGAAAAATAGAAAGGTGAGTGGTTTTGGCTGCTCACCTTTTTTAGTTTTAAGAAAAGAATTAGATTAAAACAATCAAACAGAATAATAGGAAAGCACCATGAGCCACCCGATTGAACAACTAGAACAAATTATGACTAAGCTGCGCGATCCAGAAGGTGGCTGTCCTTGGGATTTAAAACAAAATTTTGAAACAATTGTCCCGCATACTATCGAAGAGACGTACGAAGTGGTGGATGCGATTCACAACAAAGATTGGCCGAACCTACAAGAAGAGTTGGGTGACTTGTTGTTTCAGGTGATCTTCTATAGCCAGTTAGCGAAAGAACAGGGGGTGTTTGAGTTCTCTGATGTGGTTGATGGCATTAACGAAAAGCTAACACGCCGCCATCCGCATGTGTTTTCTGATACCGAGTTTGCGAGCGATGAAGAAATTAATGCCAACTGGGAAGCTGAAAAAGCCAAAGAAAAAGCTCAGGCAGGCAAAACTCAAGAAAGTATTCTAGACTCAATACCAAACTCTCTACCTGCGCTTTCACGTGCTACAAAGATTCAAAAACAGGTAGCGAAATATGGCTTTGATTGGGACTCTATTGGCCCAGTGGCTAATAAGGTTTTAGAGGAAGTCGATGAGGTGCTGGAAGAGGCACTTCAAGTGACGCCAAATGAAGAATTGGTTGAAGAAGAGCTGGGGGATTTACTGTTCGCGACCGTTAACTTGGTACGACATTTAGGTAAAAACCCAGAATCGGCACTCAATAAAGCCAATCTCAAGTTTTCGCGTCGCTTTAAAGGGGTGGAACAAAAAGTTCGTCAGCAAGGTAAAAATTTGACCGATTTTTCACTACAACAGCTTGATTCCATGTGGGGTGAAGTCAAAGTGGCGGAGAAAAGATAACCAAAGCTTTTATCATGAATTGATTTGAAGCAAAAAATAAAAAATAGCAGTGTGATAGATTTCACGTTGTGGCGATAAGGGGCTTCTGGTATATTTTCATCCCGTCCAGAAGTAGTCCATTTCCCTCATTCAACCAATTTCAGGTTAAACATGACGACAAATTACATTTTTGTTACTGGCGGGGTTGTATCCTCTCTAGGTAAAGGTATTGCTGCAGCATCTCTTGCGGCTATTTTAGAAGCTCGTGGTCTTAAAGTGACTATGATGAAGCTTGACCCTTACATCAACGTTGATCCAGGCACTATGAGCCCGACTCAGCACGGTGAAGTGTTCGTTACGGAAGATGGCGCTGAAACAGACCTTGACCTTGGTCACTATGAGCGATTCATTCGCACCAAGATGACTAAGCGTAACAACTTCACTGCAGGTCGTGTTTACTCAGACGTACTAGCAAAAGAGCGTCGCGGTGATTACCTAGGTGCAACAATTCAGGTTATCCCACACATCACTAACTCTATCAAAGAGCGTGTTATTTCTGGCGCAGCTGGCCACGATATCGCGATCGTTGAAGTTGGTGGTACGGTTGGTGATATCGAATCTCTACCATTCATGGAAGCGATTCGTCAGCTAGCAGTAGAACTAGGCCGTGAACGCGCAATGTTCATGCACCTTACTCTAGTGCCATACCTAGCAGCTGCGGGCGAAGTGAAAACTAAGCCAACGCAACACTCTGTAAAAGAGCTACTGTCTATTGGTATTCAGCCAGACATCCTAGTTTGTCGTTCAGACCGCAACATTCCTTCGAACGAGCGTAAGAAAATTGCTCTGTTCTGTAATGTGCAAGAAAATGCAGTTATTTCTATGCGCGATGTTGACTCTATCTACAAGATCCCTCAGCTTATTAAAGCTCAAGGTACTGATGAACTTGTATGTAAGCGTTTCGGCATCACAGCTCCAGAAGCAGACCTGTCTGAATGGGAACAAGTAATTTACGAAGAAGCTAACCCAACGGGTGAAGTGACGATTGGTATGGTTGGTAAGTACATTGAACTACCAGACGCATACAAATCAGTAAATGAAGCGCTAAAACACGCGGGCTTGAAAAATCGCCTAAGCGTTAATATTAAATACGTAGATTCACAAGACGTTGAGTCTCGTGGCGTAGAAGTTTTAGAAGGCCTAGATGCAATCCTAGTTCCTGGTGGCTTTGGTGACCGTGGTGTTGAAGGTAAGATTCTTGCTGCTCAATACGCTCGTGAAAACAAAGTACCGTACTTAGGTATCTGTCTAGGTATGCAAGTAGCACTTATCGAGTACGCTCGTAACGTTGCGAAAATGGAAGGGGCACACTCTTCTGAATTCTGTACTGAAACTAAGTACCCAGTTGTTGGTCTTATCACTGAGTGGACTGATGGCGAAGGTAAAGTTGAAGAGCGTACAGAAACATCTGACCTTGGCGGCACAATGCGTCTTGGTTCACAGCTTTGTCACCTAGCGAAAGGGACGAAAGCTTACGAATTATACGGTAGCGCGACGATCCATGAACGTCACCGTCACCGTTACGAAGTGAACAACAATCTTCGTCCACAAATCGAAAAAGCGGGCCTAAAAGTATCGGGTCTATCTGCGGACAAGAAACTGGTTGAAGTTATTGAGAACCCGAACCACCCATGGTTCGTTGCTGCTCAATTCCACCCAGAGTTCACTTCAACACCTCGCGATGGTCACCCATTGTTTGCAGGTTTCGTTAAAGCGGCTGGTGAGTTCCAGCGCGGCGAGTTAGAGAAGTAAAAAGGAATACAGGTAGCTGCGTAAGTTGTGCTGCTACCTTTAAATTTGACATTTATATATTCAACGAGAAGGAAACATTCAATGTCTAAGATCGTTAAAGTTCTAGGTCGTGAAATCATCGATTCACGTGGTAACCCAACTGTAGAAGCTGAAGTACACCTAGAAGGCGGTTTCGTAGGTATGGCTGCTGCTCCATCTGGCGCATCTACTGGTTCTCGCGAAGCTCTTGAGCTACGTGACGGCGACAAATCACGTTTCCTAGGTAAAGGTGTTCTTAAAGCTATTGAAGCTGTAAACGGCCCAATCGCTGAAGCTCTAGTTGGTACTGACGCTAAAGCACAAGCTGACGTTGACCAAATCATGCTTGACCTAGACGGTACTGATAACAAGTCTAAGTTCGGCGCGAACGCTATCCTAGCTGTATCTCTAGCTAACGCAAAAGCTGCTGCTGCTGCGAAAGGCATGCCTCTATACGAGCACATCGCTGAGCTAAACGGTACTGCTGGTCAGTTCTCTATGCCTCTACCAATGATGAACATCATCAACGGTGGTGAGCACGCAGATAACAACGTTGACATCCAAGAGTTCATGATCCAACCAGTTGGCGCTAAAACTCTTAAAGAAGGTCTACGTATCGGCGCTGAAGTATTCCACAACCTAGCTAAAGTTCTTAAGTCTAAAGGCTACAGCACTGCAGTTGGTGATGAAGGTGGTTTCGCTCCTAACCTTAAGTCTAACGCTGAAGCTCTAGAAGTTATCGCAGAAGCTGTTGCAGCTGCTGGTTACGAACTAGGTAAAGACGTTACTCTTGCTATGGACTGTGCAGCATCTGAGTTCTTCGACAAAGAAGCTGGTATCTACAACATGAAGGGCGAAGGTAAAACTTTCACTTCTGAAGAGTTCAACCACTACCTAGCTGAGCTAGCGAACAACTTCCCAATCGTTTCTATTGAAGACGGTCTTGACGAGTCAGATTGGGATGGCTTCAAGCACCAAACTGAACTTCTAGGCAACAAACTTCAAATCGTTGGTGACGATCTGTTCGTTACAAACACTAAGATTCTTGCTGAAGGTATCGAGAAAGGCGTAGCTAACTCTATCCTTATCAAGTTCAACCAAATCGGTTCTCTAACAGAGACTCTAGCTGCTATCAAGATGGCTAAAGACGCTGGCTACACTGCAGTAATCTCTCACCGTTCTGGCGAAACTGAAGATGCAACTATCGCTGATCTAGCGGTAGGTACAGCTGCAGGTCAAATCAAAACTGGTTCTATGAGCCGTTCTGACCGTGTTGCTAAGTACAACCAACTTATCCGTATCGAAGAAGCTCTAGGTTCTAAAGCTCCTTACAACGGTCTTAAAGAAGTTAAAGGTCAATAATTCGTCCTATTTGGCACTGTAGCTGCGTTAACTGCAGAAGATTCACTAAGTCACATAGGAAACTATGCTCCATAGCTGAATCTTCTTTGTTGCCTTGCTACAGCACCAACTAGTTAGAATTATGCACTAATACTTTTGAATGCCTCGCTTATGCGGGGCATTTTTTGTCTGTAGAAAACTGAATGAAAGAAGCTCTAGGCTCTAAAGCTCCTCCTTGTCACATATAAAGTTCGTCATTCCCTAGACTGACGAAGGAAGGAGTAGGGAATCTCATTGTTTTCCTGACAATGACTCCCCGACTTATTGATTCCCTGACACCACATATCTCGCACCAATAAGCTCATTATGGTATATATGTGCCTTATTCTAGTTCCTTCTTTTTCAACCGGCGAAAGGTGTTATGCGAATTTTTGCTTTAGTACTGCTCATAGTGTTTGGCTGGCTACAACACACACTGTGGCTCGGTAAAAATGGTATCTCTGATTACTACGGTGTGAACAACGAAATCCAAGTTCAACAGCAAGTAAATGAAAAGCTGCATATTCGAAATGCAGAAATGTTTGCTGAAATTGACGATCTACGCCAAGGCTTAGACGCGATAGAAGAACGCGCACGTCATGAACTTGGAATGGTCAAAGAAGGTGAAACGTTTTATCGCATCATTGGTGAGGAATCCCATTAATGTCGACTCAACTTCAAAGCGTGATTGCCGTTGTACCTGCGGCGGGCGTCGGTAGCCGAATGAAGGCAGACCGCCCTAAGCAATATCTCAAGATTCACGGCAAAACAATTTTAGAGCACACCATTGAGAAATTACTGTCTCACCCACAAGTCGCTCAAATTGTCGTTGCGATCAGCGATGATGACCCATACTACCCAGATCTAGCACTCAACCTGAACCCGCAAGTGATCAGAGTGTCAGGCGGAAGCGAGCGAGCGGACTCTGTACTCTCTGCGCTAAACTATATCGCTGAGCAGCAGCTTAGTGATTGGGTAATGGTTCACGATGCGGCAAGGCCGTGTGTTCAGCTAAGTGATATCGACAAGCTAATTTCCGGCGCGATGAGCCATGATGTGGGCGCTATTTTAGCGGCTCCAGTTCGTGACACGATGAAGCGCGGTGCCCAAGGGCAGATCGAGCATACCGTTGAGCGTGCCGATTTATGGCATGCACTTACGCCGCAAATGTTCAGAGCAAAGCCTCTGTGGAAGGCATTAAGTGAGGCGTTGCAACAAGGCGCTTCAATTACTGATGAAGCCTCAGCCTTTGAATGGAAAGGTTTATCGCCCGCTTTAGTGGCGGGGCGTTCAGATAATTTTAAGATTACTCAGCCTGAAGATTTAGCGCTTGCTGGGTTCTATTTAAGTCAGAATAAGGAATAATGATGATTCGTATTGGCCATGGCTTTGATGTACATAAGTTTGGTGGTGAAGGCCCGGTAATTATTGGTGGCGTGAGCGTCCCTTATGAACAAGGTCTTATTGCACACTCAGACGGTGATGTTGCCCTACATGCGTTATGTGACGCTCTATTGGGTGCGATTGCTGCGGGTGATATTGGTCGTCATTTCCCTGATACCGATGACGAATGGAAAGGTGCGGATAGCCGTGAGCTACTGAAAGATGTTTATCGTCGAGTAAAAGAGCAAGGCTACGTGATTGGTAATGCCGATATTACTATCATGGCGCAAGCACCAAAAATGGCGCCTCATATAGACTCTATGTGCCAAGCTATTGCACAAGACTTAGAAACCAGCATCAGTAATGTGAATGTAAAAGCGACGACCACAGAGCGTTTAGGTTTTACAGGTCGCAAAGAGGGCATCGCATGTGAAGCGGTGGTCCTAATTACCAAAAGTGCGTAAGCACCAACACGAAAAGAACAGCATGTCAGATATTTTATCTTCATTGGCTTATCTAAACGGTAAACCAACTGCGAAAGCAAAACTAAAAGCAAAAGCCGAACACTTTGTCGTTAATGAAGACTTGGGTTTTGAATTTACCGGCGAAGGCGAGCATCTCATGGTTCGCATCCGTAAAACGGGTGAGAACACGAGCTTCGTGGCCAATGAGCTGGCTAAAGCTTGCGGTGTTAAGTCGAAAGACGTGAGCTGGGCGGGTTTGAAAGACCGCCACGCTGTGACAGAGCAGTGGTTGAGTGTACACCTACCAAAAGGTGAGCCTGACTTTTCAGGGTTCTTAGCACAGTACCCAAGCATTGAGATCTTGGCGACAGCAAGACACAACAAAAAGTTACGTCCGGGTGATTTAGTTGGCAACCAATTCGAGCTGACTTTGTCTGAAGTAACAGACTGTGATGATGTCGTAAAACGTTTGGAAAAAGTCGCTCAAGTCGGTGTGCCAAATTACTTCGGTGCTCAGCGTTTTGGTAATGAAGGTAACAACTTATCTGAAGCTCGTCGTTGGGGCCGTGATAACGTTCGTACTCGTAACCAGAATAAGCGCAGCTTGTACCTTTCTGCGGCTCGCTCGTGGATTTACAACCTGATCCTGTCGGACCGTATTGAGCAAGATGCGTTTGCATCGGCATTGGTTGGCGATATTGTCATGAAAGACGGCGCTCAACTAGCGGTAACTGCGGACAATATCGAAGCAGTAAACCAAGACATCGCGAATGGCGCTGCATGGGTTACTGTTGCTTTGGCTGGCGATAATACTTTGCCAACGACTGATGAGTCTCAAGCGTTAGAGCAAAAACATCTTGATTCTGAACCTGACCTAATGGCGCTGATTCGCGGTAACCGCATGCGCCATGACCGTCGTGAAGCATCGTTAAAACCAACCGATTTAACTTGGGAAGTGAACAAAGATAATGTCACGCTTAAGTTCTCTCTAGACGCAGGTTGTTTCGCAACCGCTATCGTTCGAGAGTTGGTTGAAGAAGTACACGTAGAGAGAACCTACGAGCAATAACGATTCTGCTTGGAGCTGAGTCACTTGATATTGGAATTTAAGTGACTTGGCTTAGCATGGGAACAAAAGAAAGGATACAAGATGAAGATTTTACTCAGCAATGATGATGGTGTGCACGCTCAAGGTATTCATGAGCTGGCAAATGAGCTACGTGATCTTGCTGACGTTATCATTGTTGCCCCTGACCGTAATCGCTCGGGTGCGTCAAATTCATTAACTTTAGAACAGCCTCTGCGTGTTCAAGAGATTACTGAAAATACCTATTCGGTACAAGGAACACCGACCGACTGTGTGCATTTTGCGTTAAACGAACTGCTAAAGAATGACATGCCTGATCTGGTATTAACGGGCATTAATCACGGTGCTAACCTGGGTGATGACGTGCTTTATTCCGGCACGGTGGCTGCAGCAATGGAAGGGCATTTTCTAGGCGTTCAATCGGTAGCGTTTTCTCTGGTGGGAAAAAAACATTTTAAGACAGCGGCAGCGATTGCTCGTCGTATTGTCGAACAACATTTAGCAAACCCAATCCCGACCAACCGCTTGTTGAACGTAAACGTTCCTGATTTAGCCTTAGAACAATTGTCTGGTACTCAGGTTACGCGCCTCGGTGCTCGTCACCATGCCGAAGATATGATTAAGCAAAAAGACCCTCGTGGTCATGATATCTATTGGCTTGGTCCTCCGGGTAAAGAGCAAGATGCTGGCGAAGGTACCGATTTTTACGCAATCGAACATGGCTTTGTATCGGTAACACCGTTACAAGTTGATCTGACGGCGCACGAGTCGTTAGGTGCGATGACAACATGGTTAGGGGAGAAGTAAGTGAGCAATCCACAAGCCGAGCGCTTAGTTACTTTTCTGATTGAAAATGGTATCCGAGACCAAAAGGTTCTTGATGCGATTTACCAACTGCCGAGAGAGAGCTTTTTATCACAGGCGATGTACCATCAAGCTTATGATAATAATGCGCTGCCGATCGGACAGGGGCAAACCATCTCGCAACCATATATTGTTGCTAAAATGACAGAGTTACTTGAGTTACAACAAGATAGCCGCGTTTTGGAGATTGGAACGGGTTCTGGTTACCAAACCGCAGTATTGGCTCAGCTTGTTGATCATGTCTATTCGGTTGAAAGAATAAAGTCGCTACAATGGGATGCTAAGCGTAGGTTGAAGCAACTCGATTTCTACAATATTTCAACTAAGCATGGTGATGGTTGGCAAGGGTGGTCTTCAAAGGCGCCTTTTGATGCGATTATTGTTACCGCTGCTGCAGAGTCGATTCCTCAAGCGCTTCTGCAACAGCTGAAAGATGGCGGTCGTTTACTGATTCCAGTCGGTGATGACGAACAGCAACTATTGAAGATCGTTCGACACGGCGATGAGTTTTTATCGAGTGTTATCGAGATGGTGAGATTTGTACCTCTTGTTCCTGGTGAGCTAGCTTAATAAAAGACTAATGGTGTAGGTGGATAGAGAGTCGATGCGTTCGAAGTTGTTAAAAGGAAGTACTTTACTGCTTAGCTGTGCCCTTGTTGGGTGTGCAGCGAATTCGCCTGCGCCCGTTTCAAACCTAAACAAGAATTACTCATCGATTGATCGTGGTAGTTATCGTGGCAGTTACTATGAAGTTAAAAAAGGCGACACCCTTTACTTCATTGCTTATGTCACCAATAAAGACGTTAAAGACCTCATCGGTTATAACAAGTTGTCTGCTCCTTACACTATCCACCCAGGGCAGAAGCTTAAGTTATGGCGTCCTAGCTACAACGCGCCAGCGTATGGTAAGTCAACGGTAGCGGCAGCAGCAGTTGCTGCGCCTGTCGCCGCATCCACAACGTCATCTGCGGCAAGTAAACCGAAAACCACACCACAAAAGAGCAAAAACTCTAAACCGGCTCCAGCTCAAACTACCACCAAAGTGGTGAAAAAAGATCCACCAAAGAAGGTTGAACAATCCAAATCAAAGGAGTATGTTGGTTCTAAAGGTAAACAGAATGTTACACCGCCCACCAAACCAACAAGTGATAAAGTATCCAAATGGTTATGGCCAACTAAAGGGAGAGTAATCAAGAGTTTCTCTGTAGGCGAACAAGGAAATAAAGGCATAGACATAGCAGGACAGCGAGGTCAGCCAATAGTATCTACTGCAGGGGGAACGGTTGTTTATTCGGGTAATGCACTACGAGGCTACGGCAATCTAGTGATTGTGAAGCACAATGATAATTACTTAAGTGCATACGCGCACAACGACCGACTATTAGTATCTGAAGGGCAAAGTGTGAAACCAGGGCAGAAGATTGCAACAATGGGAAGCTCTGGAGCCAGCAGTGTTAGGCTGCACTTTGAGATTCGTTACCAAGGTAAGTCCGTTAATCCAAAACGATATTTACCTTAAATACAATATGCAAAAATTACGTATTGTATGGAGTGACATAGTCATTTAGCGACATATGAAGTTGTAATGTCATGCTAATTTCGCCAGGGGGAGGCGTTATGAGTATAAGCAATGCAGTAACCAAAGAAGAGTTCGATCTTGACCAAGCAACCACGGAACCGGAAGCTCTTGGAAAAGCAAAACGAACAGTCACTAAGAAAACCGAAGCGAAAGAAGAAGTTGAAGTTACGTCTAAAAGTTTAGATGCCACTCAACTCTACTTAGGCGAAATTGGTTTCTCACCACTACTAACCGCTGAAGAAGAAGTGCTATATGCACGTCGAGCTCTACGCGGTGATGAAGCAGCACGTAAACGCATGATCGAAAGTAACCTGCGTTTAGTGGTAAAAATTTCACGTCGTTATAGCAACCGCGGCCTTGCACTTCTCGATCTAATCGAAGAAGGCAACCTAGGTTTGATTCGCGCCGTAGAGAAGTTTGATCCAGAGCGTGGCTTCCGCTTCTCAACTTACGCGACATGGTGGATTCGTCAAACCATTGAACGTGCGTTAATGAATCAGACTCGCACTATCCGTTTGCCAATCCATGTTGTGAAAGAGCTGAACATCTACCTACGTACTGCAAGAGAGCTATCACAAAAGCTTGACCATGAACCAACGGCAGAAGAAATTGCTTCTAAGCTAGATAAGCCGGTTGGTGATGTGAGCAAGATGCTTCGTCTAAACGAAAGAGTGAGCTCTGTTGATACGCCAATTGGTGGTGACGGTGAGAAAGCGCTGTTGGATATTATTCCAGACATCAATAATTCAGATCCTGAGGTTTCAACTCAAGATAGCGATATCAAGAACTCGTTGATTTTCTGGCTTGATGAGCTGAATCCTAAGCAGAAAGAGGTGCTTGCGCGTCGCTTTGGACTACTGGGTTATGAACCGTCAACATTAGAAGAAGTGGGCCGCGAAATCAGCCTGACTCGTGAACGTGTTCGTCAAATCCAAGTTGAAGGTCTTCGCCGTCTACGTGAGATTCTTATCAAGCAAGGTCTGAATATGGAAAACCTGTTCAACGTAGAAAACGACTAATTGAACGGATGATGCTTCTCTAAATAGAAGACAAATAAAAACGCTGACTTTAAGTCAGCGTTTTTTGTTTGTGGCTTTGGTATTTCATGCCGTCTAATCAAAATAGCAGTACGGCCACAACAAGCTACTTGGTAAGAAACTAAAGCAGCTTCTTCAAGCGGTAAAGTTCTTCTAATGCTTGGCGAGGAGTTAGATCATCAGGATCAACATTCGCTAGCGCTTGCTCTACTTCACTCGGTTCTGGGATCAGGCTCAGTTGGTTTGCGATATCGACACCGCTTGGCTTCGATGTTGGCGACTCCATACTTAACGCTTCTAACTGAGTCAGCTTCGCACGAGCATTCTTGATCACTGCTTTCGGTACGCCAGCTAAACCTGCAACCGCTAGACCATAAGATTTACTTGCAGCACCTTCTTGAACTGCGTGCATAAAGGCAATGCTATCACCATGCTCAACCGCATCTAAGTGTACGTTTGCTAAAGTTGGAAGTTGGTTAGGTAGTTCAGTTAGCTCAAAGTAGTGCGTTGCAAACAGTGTCATCGCATTGATTTGATTGGCTAGCCACTCTGCACTTGCCCAAGCCAGAGACAGGCCATCGTAAGTACTGGTACCACGACCGATTTCATCCATTAGCACAAGGCTGTTTGGTGTTGCATTGTGCAGGATATTTGCGGTTTCTGTCATCTCAACCATGAAGGTTGAACGGCCAGAAGCCAAATCATCGGATGCGCCAATACGCGTAAAGATACGGTCGATAGAGCCGATGGTTGCGCTTTCTGCAGGAACATAACAACCGATATGAGCCATCAATGCGATGAGTGCCGTTTGGCGCATGTAGGTCGATTTACCACCCATGTTGGGACCCGTGATGATCAGCATCTTACGTTGATCATTCAGGTCGATAGGGTTAGCAATGAAAGGTTCGTCCATCACTTGTTCAACAACAGGGTGACGACCGGCCTGAATTTGTACGCCAGCAGACTCTGTCATGGTTGGACGACAGTAATCAAGGGTATCTGCACGCTCAGCCAAGTTCTGTAGAACATCAAGCTGAGATACTGAAGAGGCGATATTTTGTAGGCGCTCTAGATACGGCAGTAGTAAGTCAAACAACTCTTCCCACAGCTGTTTCTCGATAGCGAGTGCTTTCGACTTAGAGTTAAGTACTTTGTCTTCGTGCTCTTTCAGCTCAGGAATGATGTAACGCTCAGCATTTTTCAGCGTTTGACGACGAACATAGTGTGGCGGCACAAGATGGCTTTGCCCACGGCTTACTTGAATGAAGAAACCATGTACGTTGTTGTAGCCAACTTTTAGCGTGTCGATGCCATGACGTTCACGCTCTTCTTGCTCAAGCTTATCAAGAAATTCAGTTGCGCCTGCTGCAAGGTCGCGCCATTCGTCTAACTCGGCATTGTAGCCTTCTGCAATCACACCACCGTCACGGATAACCACCGGTGGGTTCTCTTTGATTGCACGTTCAAGCAGCTCAGAAACCTCATCCACAGGAGAAGCATATTGAGCAAGTTGAGTTAGGTATGGGTGCTTCAGTTGCGTCAGTGTTTCAGCAAGCTCTGGCAAATATTCCATTGCTTGGCGAAGACGCGCCATATCGCGAGGGCGAGCAGAGCGAAGTGCTAATCGAGCGAGAATACGTTCGATATCACCAATCTGTTTTAAGGTTGGCTGTAGTTCTGTGAATAGAGCCAAATCTTTCATTTCACCAATTGCATCTAAGCGCTGATCGAGTGCAGATATATTGCGCATTGGTTGATGTAACCAACGCTTAAGCATACGGCTACCCATTGCTGTCGCAGTGTGATCAAGTACTTCGGCAAGGGTGTTATCAGTACCACCCCCAAGATTTTGCGTGATCTCCAAATTACGACGAGTTGCAGCATCAAGGATCACCGAGTGATCTTGTTTATCCATCGTGAGTGAACGGATATGAGGGAGGGCAGTACGTTGGGTATCTTTCACGTATTGGATCAAACAACCAGCCGCACATAGACCCAGTTTCGCGCTTTCTACGCCAAAGCCAACCAGATCGCGAGTACCAAACTGCTTATTCAATTGCTGCTTAGCGGTGTCTAATTCAAATTCCCATACAGGGCGGCGGCGGTTGCCATTACGGCTTGCCATTAAATCGACGGGTTCGAAATCTTCAGGGAACAGCAGCTCACGCGGAGAGGTTCTTTGTAGCTCAGCGGCCATCGCTTCTTCTGTTTCTGGCTCGCAAAGTTGGAATCGGCCAGAGGTAATATCAAGTGTCGCATAACCGAATTTACCGTTGTGGTGATAAATGGCTGCAATTAGGTTATCAACGCGTTCAGAAAGCAAGGCTTCGTCGGTTACGGTACCCGGTGTCACGATACGCACTACTGCGCGCTCAACAGGGCCTTTTGAAAGTGCTGGATTACCAATCTGTTCACAAATTGCTACGGACTCACCAAGTTGCACTAACTTTGCAAGGTATCCTTCAACCGCATGGTATGGAACACCTGCCATCGGAATCGGTTCACCATTTGATGAGCCACGCTTAGTCAGTGAAATATCGAGGAGTTGAGAGGCTTTTTTAGCGTCATCGTAGAAAAGCTCGTAGAAATCGCCCATGCGGTAGAACAGCAGAATTTCTGGGTTTTCTGCTTTCAGTTTTAGATACTGCTGCATCATGGGAGTATGTTTTTGATCGGCTTTCACAGTTAACTTCTTTCGTTTATTTCTATTGCGGCTTAGGATACGTGAAAGCGTTTCGTGCGAAAAGCGGCTGATGCGAAAAGATGCGAATCCAAATGATATGACAGTAAATAAAGGGAAGCAGATGATGCAGATGACTCAAGACCTTAGTGAGCAGCTTGGACATTTACTCGCTAAACACAAACACGTGTTAGTGACGGCTGAATCTTGCACTGGCGGAGGTGTCGCGAGTGCAGTCACCGATATTGCGGGCAGCTCTGGATGGTTTGATCGCGCTTTTGTTACGTACAGCAATGAAGCCAAACAAGAGATGATCGGTGTACAGCTTAAAACCTTAATGGAGTTCGGCGCCGTGAGTGAGCCTGTCGTAATAGAAATGGCGAGCGGGGCATTGCAACATTCAAACGGGACGATCTCTGTATCAATCAGTGGCATCGCTGGCCCAGGTGGCGCGACCGAAGATAAGCCTGTTGGTACAGTATGCTTCGCGTGGAAAGCGCTAAATGGCTGGGATAAAGTAGAAACGCATGTATTTACAGGCGACAGATCACAAGTACGCCAACAAGCCACGCACCATGCCCTGCAAGTTATTTATGATTACCTATCAATGGAAGGTAAGTAACATTTGTACAAATTATTTTCATACAGGTATAGACACTGTATGAATCAACAGTATAATAAAAGCCAATTAGTCACCCCTATGTGGGTTAGAAATAGATTCTAGATCGCTTGTTGAGACAACCGATTATGTGGAGATAGAAATGGACGAGAATAAACAAAAAGCGTTAGCCGCAGCCCTTGGTCAGATTGAAAAGCAATTTGGTAAAGGTTCTATCATGCGTCTTGGTGATAACCGCACAATGGACGTAGAAACTATTTCTACAGGTTCTCTATCTCTAGATATCGCACTAGGTGCTGGTGGCCTACCGATGGGACGTATCGTAGAAGTTTACGGTCCAGAATCATCAGGTAAAACAACGCTAACGCTTGAGCTTATTGCTGCAGCACAGAAAGTGGGAAAGACGTGTGCATTCGTTGATGCGGAGCACGCACTTGACCCTATCTACGCTCAAAAGCTTGGTGTTGATATCGATGCACTTCTTGTTTCTCAACCAGATACTGGTGAGCAAGCGCTGGAAATCTGTGATGCACTGGCTCGTTCAGGTGCAATCGACGTTCTTGTTATTGACTCAGTAGCAGCCCTAACACCAAAAGCAGAAATCGAAGGCGAAATGGGCGACAGCCACATGGGTCTTCAGGCTCGTATGCTTTCTCAAGCAATGCGTAAGCTGACGGGTAACCTTAAGCAGTCTAACTGTATGGCTATCTTCATTAACCAAATTCGTATGAAAATTGGTGTGATGTTCGGTAACCCAGAAACAACAACAGGTGGTAACGCACTTAAGTTCTACGCATCTGTTCGTCTTGATATTCGCCGTACTGGTGCGATTAAAGATGGTGATGAAGTTGTTGGTAACGAAACTCGTATCAAGGTCGTTAAGAACAAGATTGCTGCACCATTCAAACAAGCTGAGACTCAAATCCTTTACGGTAAAGGCTTCAACCGCGAAGGTGAGCTTATCGACTTAGGTGTTAAGAATAAGCTAGTAGAAAAAGCAGGCGCTTGGTACAGCTACAAAGGCGATAAGATCGGCCAAGGTAAAGCTAACGCTGGTAAATACCTGCGTGAAAACCCAGAAGTTGCTCTAGAGATCGATACTAAACTTCGTGAGTTACTACTGACTCCTGCTGTTCTTGAAGAGAAAGACGTAGAGAAAGAAGAAGAAAACGAAGAGCTATAAGCTCACGTTTTATAGAGTGGATGTTTGAAAGAAGCATCCGCTTTGAAAGAATTTAAAGCCTCGCATATTTTATGCGGGGCTTTTTTATTGGATCTGCTCCGTCGAGCATGTCTTTGGTCAAATCTCTCTCGTTGACTGAGTTTCTTCGGTACTAGGTCGTCAATTTAGTTCTGCTTTTCCACGGCAAGATATAGTGGAATATTCTTCATTTTATCGAATTCCCACTAAAATCCTGCCCAAGGGTGTCTTTTCTACAAGAAAACTAGTCGAAGCCTTAACCATGATCTACAATACGGCAAAATTCTAACTCGACTATTTTCAGGAAGAGCTGCATGTACATGAGCACTGATGAGGTTCGCAACGCGTTCCTTAAGTTCTTTGAGAGCAAAGAACACCAAATCGTAGACAGTTCATCGTTAGTTCCACATAACGATCCAACCCTGCTATTCACTAACGCAGGTATGAACCAATTCAAAGATTGCTTCTTAGGCGCCGAAAAGCGTGCCTACACTCGAGCAACTACGGCTCAGCGTTGTGTACGTGCGGGTGGTAAACACAATGACCTTGAAAACGTAGGTTTCACGGCTCGTCACCACACGTTCTTCGAAATGCTAGGTAACTTCAGCTTTGGCGACTACTTCAAAGAAGAAGCGATTGGATTTGCTTGGGAATTCCTGACTGAAACTCTTCAACTGCCAAAAGATCGTCTACTGGTAACGGTATACGAGACAGATGATGAAGCATTCGATATCTGGAACAAGAAAGTAGGTGTTCCTGCTGACCGTATCGTTCGCATTGGCGACAAAGAAGGCGGTAAACAGTTCGAGTCTGATAACTTCTGGACGATGGGTGACACAGGTCCTTGTGGTCCATGTACTGAAATCTTCTACGATCACGGTGAGCACATCTGGGGCGGCCGTCCTGGTACACCTGAAGAAGATGGTGACCGTTTCATCGAGATCTGGAACAACGTATTCATGCAGTTCAACCGTCACGCTGACGGCACAATGGAACCGCTACCTAAGCCTGCTGTAGATACAGGTATGGGTATTGAGCGTATTTCTGCAATCATGCAGGGCGTTCACTCTAACTACGAAATTGATGTATTCCAAAAGCTAATCAAAGCGACTGCGGAAGTTGTTGGTCATGACGATCTATCTAACCAATCGCTACGCGTTATTGCTGACCACATCCGTTCTTGTTCATTCCTAATTGCTGACGGTGTTATGCCTTCAAACGAAGGTCGTGGCTACGTTCTACGTCGTATCATCCGTCGTGCAGTTCGTCACGGTAACAAGCTTGGCGCACAAGGCGTGTTCTTCCACAAACTTGTGGGCGTACTGGCTGAAGTGATGGGCTCTGCGGCAGATGAACTTAAGAAACAGCAAGAGCTGGTTGAAAAAGTACTTCGCATTGAGGAAGAGAACTTTGGTCGTACGCTAGAGCGCGGCATGGTTATTCTTAATGACGCACTAGATGCACTTGAAGGCAAAGAGCTTGACGGCGAAACAGTTTTCAAACTTTACGATACATACGGCTTCCCAGCTGACCTTACTAACGATGTAGCTCGCGAACGCGATTTTACTATCGATGAAGAAGGCTTTGAGAAGGCGATGGAAGCACAGCGTAAGCGTGCACGTGAAGCTGGCCAATTCGGCACGGATTACAACGCGACAATCAAAGTAGACACCAATACTGAGTTCTGTGGTTACACAGCAACTGAAGGTGCTGGTGAAATCTCTGCGCTATTCGTTGACGGCGAAGAAGTATCTTCACTATCGGCTGGCGACAAAGCAATCATCATCCTTGAAGAGACACCATTCTACGCTGAGTCAGGCGGTCAATGTGGTGATGCTGGTACACTAAAAACAGCGTCGGGTCTTTTCAAAGTACAAGACACTCAGAAGCTAGGTAACGCATTTGCGCACCACGGTGAGCTAGTTGAAGGTGTATTTGCTAAGGGCGATAAAGTAGAAGCAACGGTTGACGCTGAGCGTCGAGCTGCTATCTCACTAAACCACTCTGCCACTCACTTACTTCACTCTGCATTGCGCGAAGTGCTAGGTGAGCACGTTGCTCAGAAAGGTTCTTTAGTTAAGCCAGATAACCTACGTTTTGACTTCTCTAACCTTGAAGCGGTAACACCAGCACAGATTAAAGAAGTAGAGCGTCTAGTTAACGCACAAGTTCGTAAGAACCATGTGATTGAAACGAACATCATGGACATCGAGTCAGCGAAAGAAAAAGGTGCAATGGCACTGTTTGGCGAGAAGTACGATGATGAAGTTCGCGTTCTATCTATGGGCGATTTCTCTACTGAACTTTGTGGTGGTATCCACGCAAGCAACACGGGTGATATCGGTCTATTCAAGATCACTTCTGAAGGTGGTATTGCTGCGGGTATTCGTCGTATTGAAGCGGTAACAGGTGAAGCTGCTCTAGATGCTGTAGAAGCTCAGGCTAACGCTTACGAAGAGAAACTTGCTGAATCAGCTAAGAAAGCGAAATCGCTAGAGAAAGAAATCCAACTGCTTAAAGAAAAGATGGCTGCTGCAGAAAGCGCAAACATCATGGGCAAAGTAGAAGACATCTCTGGTACTAAAGTTTTGGTTGCTGCAATTGAAGGCGCAGACAACAAGAACCTACGTACTATGGTTGATAACGCTAAAAACCAAGTAGGTAGCGGCATCATCCTGATCGCGAACGTAGCAGACGGTAAAGTTGGCTTGATTGCTGGTGTAACCAAAGACCTAATCGGCAAAGTAAAAGCGGGTGATCTCGTCAAGATGGTTGCTGAGCAAGTTGGCGGTAAAGGCGGCGGTCGTCCAGATATGGCTCAAGCGGGCGGTACAGACGTTGCAGCACTGCCAGAAGCGCTTAAATCTGTGCGTACTTGGCTAGAAGAGCGTCTTTAAGCTTAAGTAATTGATACAAAGATGCCCAATCAGTTGATTGGGCATCTTTTATTTTGCCTATTGGAAGTGTGTTTAAACAAGGTTTGATTGAGATTAACCAAGAAGTCTAATGGTGGCGTTAGACTCCTTGGTTAATTTTTTATTGCTTCGCCCTGACGCGGAGTATGTGTTTTTTTGTCATATATAGACATTGGTCTTGGGAAGGTGAGGACGGGTGAAAATGCCTCTTATCGTGCAGAAATTTGGTGGAACGTCGGTGGGTTCAATTGAACGAATCCATCATGTAGCAGAAAAAATCATTGAAGCGAAAAATGAAGGGAACCAGATCGTGGTTGTCGTTTCTGCTATGTCTGGTGAAACAAATCGGTTAGTTAATTTAGCCACGCAAGTTGATAGCGTACCAAACGCTAGAGAACTGGATGTGTTGTTAACGGCTGGCGAGCAAGTTTCCATGGCCTTGTTAGCAATGACGTTACACAAGTTAGGTTATGAAGCGACATCGATGACTGGCTATCAAGCCAAGATACACACGGATTCTAATCATAATAATGCAGCGATTGAGCGTATTGATACTGCTCCGATTCAAGCTCTGCTAGATGACAACCAGATTGTTATTGTTGCAGGCTTTCAAGGATTCAATGCGAAAGGTGATATCACGACATTAGGCCGCGGTGGTTCAGATACTACAGCGGTCGCGCTTGCAGGTGCCTTGCAGGCGAAAGAATGCCAGATCTATACTGATGTAGATGGTGTTTACTCTTGTGACCCTAGAGTCGTAAAACAATCTCAGAAATTAGATACTTTAGACTTTCCTTCTATGGAAGAGATGGCTCGCCGAGGCGCTAAGGTATTGCACCTTCCTTGTGTTCAGTATGCATGGCAGCACAACGTGTCATTGCGAGTGCTTTCAAGCTTTGAACAAGGCGAGGGCACATTGATCGCGGGTAATCAGTGTTTGAATGATATTGCTGGCATCGCCATCCAAAGAGATATGGTGCGTATCGAGTGTTTGAATGAAGATTTACCGTCTTTCATTTCACATTGCCAACTGTTGGGGATCGAAGTCTGTAGTGTGATCGAGGAAACAGAACGGGCAGCACTCATTATTAAACAAGACATAAGTGCCAAATTAAAACTAGTTTTTGCTGAGAAAATCCGTAATAGTGAACAGGTTAGTTTGTTAACTGTGGTAGGAAGCCGAACACAAGAAATTGTGGTCAGTTCACATGGATTGTTGTCTGAAGGCGAAATTGATGTACAGCATCACTTATTGCAGCAGCAGTCTTTAACTTTGGTGATATCACCAACGCAAGTCGATATGGCTGCTAACATATTACACAATGCATACATCGTAGCGCGTGAAACACAGGGTTATCCTAAAAAAGAAGTGCATTTTGGTTAAATAAACTCAATCGATAGTTTACGAAAATATAACTTTTGTTGGATAATGCTCTCGTAGCTAGATAAATTTAGAGATTACTCAAGGAGCAAAGAATGCTAATTTTGACTCGCCGCGTTGGCGAAACACTGATGATTGGTGATGAAGTAACAGTTACTGTACTAGGCGTTAAAGGTAACCAAGTACGTATCGGTGTTAACGCACCTAAAGAAGTATCTGTTCACCGTGAAGAGATCTACATGCGCATTCAAGCTGAAAAAGGTAATGGTAACGTTGCATCTGGCAACTACTAATACTTTTGCGTAGAGAAGAGGCTAGCATTGTTGCTAGCCTTTTTTGATCTTGGGGAACCGAAACACTGATTGGGACATAGATGGGTTGGATAACGGATCGGTCTCAAAGTGGTGAAGTGAATGCTTTGTGATGCTGCGAGATACAGACAAGGTTGAACAGAACTGTTGCTCTGTATTTTGTTTGGCAAAACTCAAGATTTATTCGCTTCCCCTATGGCGAAAATACGCATCCCGTAGTATTGTGCCATCAGCGGTAGCACTTGCTGCTGGAGAAATTAGATAATTGTTTTCGGCTGTTTATTATTGCCAATCTTTCACCTTAATTTTTAAGGGAAAAAGCGCGATTTGAATCTTATAAGTTCAATTTGCAAGCGCTTTGATTAAATAGCAAACGGTTGAGTGTTTTTGTCCAATTTTTTTCAATAAAGTGTTTGACATATTTTCGGTAAAACGTAATATGTGCCTCCGCAAGACGGTGAGGTGGCCGAGAGGCCGAAGGCGCTCCCCTGCTAAGGGAGTATGTGGTTTGTAGCTGCATCGAGGGTTCGAATCCCTCCCTCACCGCCATTTCTTGCGAGTCTAAAATTAGCAATTTAGACAATGTAAATGTGCGTCCTTAGCTCAGCTGGATAGAGTACCTGGCTACGAACCAGGCGGTCGGAGGTTCGAATCCTCCAGGACGCGCCATTCTCTCTTCTCTTACTTGTAAGTGATATTGAGAATAATGAATTAGGTGAGGTGGCCGAGTGGCCGAAGGCGCTCCCCTGCTAAGGGAGTATGTGGTTTGTAGCTGCATCGAGGGTTCGAATCCCTCCCTCACCGCCATTCATTACAGGCCGATGGCCTTTTTTTTTCTTCGTAGCAAGAAGAATGTGATATATTTCACAACTTCATTCTTAATGAATGAACACCGTGCGTCCTTAGCTCAGCTGGATAGAGTACCTGGCTACGAACCAGGCGGTCGGAGGTTCGAATCCTCCAGGACGCGCCACTATTTAAGGGTTTATTTCTTTTAAGAATGAAAGTCCTTGTATTGACTAAGTTGATACTAAAACCGTGCGCTCTTAGCTCAGCTGGATAGAGTACCTGGCTACGAACCAGGCGGTCGGAGGTTCGAATCCTCCAGAGCGCGCCACTATTTAGGGTTTAGTTCTTATAAGAATGTGAATCCTGATATTGATAAATCGTTCGTCGAGAATTAATATCAAAAACCGTGCGTCCTTAGCTCAGCTGGATAGAGTACCTGGCTACGAACCAGGCGGTCGGAGGTTCGAATCCTCCAGGACGCGCCACTATTTAGGGCTT
>NZ_JBFROI010000078.1:0-15810 GCF_041471405.1 Vibrio sp. 10N.261.52.C11 | reverse complement strand
GTTTAATATGATCAATTCCAAAATGATAAATTGAAAATAACAATGAGATAACTATAATGGCTTGAAGGTTTTTAGGGGCGTTTACGTATAAAAATAATCCTGAAAAAGAAAAATAAACAGGTAGTGAAATAATAAATAAAATAACAGATTCTTTTTTTGAAATAGTTTTCATTTTATTTTAGAAATAACCATATCTGGAGACAAATCGTTAAGGCACTTTAGGTGTCCTAGTGGGCATTGTCGTTTAAAGCAAGGGCGGCATTCGATATCGGTGTGTACAATATCGACCTTCTTAGCTAAAGGCGGTGTGTATTTTGGTGATGTAGAGCCATATATTGCAACTACACTACAGCCCACCGCAGCAGCAACGTGCATTAGACCTGAGTCGTTGGCTACGACAGTGTCGCATGCACCTAATAAATCTAGCGCTTCAATTAAACTTGTTTGGCCTGCTAAAACGTGGATATGAGATTGCAGCTCTTTCGGAACTTGCGCCTTAATATTATTGCAAGTATCTAGGTCTTTCTGTGAACCAAATAACCAAATTTTCTTACCAGCTCGGCTCATGGATGTTGCAACTTCTGCGTAGTGACTCTCAGGCCACTTTTTGGCTGGTCCGAATTCTGCCCCTGGGCATAAGCCAATAATTGAGTAGCTATTATCTAGGTTGAACTTGGAGATTGTTTTGCTTTGTTTGTCTTCATCAATAAGTAGACTCGGGTGAGGTAGGTTGTCTAAGCCCCCCAAAGAAGAAGAGTTAATCATGGCAGGTTTTGAATGCGCCAAAGCTACGTAGCGCTCAACCATGAATTGAAAAGATTTCATGTTTGAGCGTAGATCATTCAATAAACCATAACGCATTTCACCTTTCCATCCAGTACGGATAGGAATGTTTGCGAACCAAGGGATGAGGGCTGACTTGGCTGATTTCGGTAAAATATAGGCGTGATCATACTGGTTTTCCCGCAGTGATTTACCTATCTCTCGGCGACCAAATAAATCAAATGCACCATGGCCAATCGGCATTTCGATCGCTTGATGGACCTCTGGCATACGCTCAAGTATGGGTTTACACCAGCTGGGAGCGATAACATCGATAAGCGCATCAGGATTTTGTTGTTTTAGTGTCATGTATAGAGTTTGTGACATAACCATGTCACCGACCCATGATGGTCCAATAATTAGTATTCTACTCACTCTTGGATTCCTAATTTTGTCCATTCAGATTTATATTTACTTTTGAATACATTGTAATAATTTAAGCCATCTTGCTGACTATATAAAAAGTTAAGTACCCACATGTATTGTTCTGGTTTGGGGCTCACAAAGGTCTCAATCGCTTCGTTCATAGCTCGAGCGTCAGCTTGGTCTTCATTTTGCAACTCCAGTGCTGGCAAGATTTCTAATGAATACTTTCCTGTTTCAGGGTTTATTGATGCAAAAAGAGGAACTATTTTAGCTCTAGATAGCTTAGCCAGTTTACTCAGTCCAGGTAGGGTAGCTTTCGTTGTCTCAAAAAAGCTAACGAACTCACTGAGTTCCGCTCCATGGTCTTGATCTGGTAGGTAATACCCCAAATAGCCATCTTTTACCGATTTGATAAATGGCTTTATTCCACCAGAGCGTTCATACACACGACCACCATATTGAACTCTTTGACGATGCATAAGCCAATCAGAGACCGGGTTCTTTTGCTTCTTTGCCATTGCAGAGACAGGGAGGCCCATTGAAGCAAGCATTACTGCGGGAATATCAATAGCCCATGAGTGTGGGACTAATAATATGACATTTTCACCGTTATTAGTGTGCTTGGTTAGGTTTTCTTTGCCAACGAATTCACACTGCTCTTGTAACCAAAATTTTGATTTTAAGGTAAGTAAGCTAAAGCGAAGTACAAAGACACTAGCAGTGTATAGTGTCTTATAAATTAATTGCTCGCGCTCTTGAAAACTGAGGTTGGGAAAGCATAGCTCAAAATTAACCCGCGCTCTATGAGCTGGGCCTTTCTGAGATTTAGATAGTTTTAAAGCGATAATATGCGCTACCCATTGATGAAAACGCAGCGGGAGAAGGGCGACTGGAAGCGCAAATATAACTGCTAACCATGTCCCCCATAGCTTAGGAGCTAGGAAGGCCCATCGAAAACTAGGGTTGTAAGCTTTTGAATCAAAGTCATTACGTTGATTTGTCATTTAAAATCACTAACCTTAAAATTTACTTAGCTTTCTATATCACTTTGCACTTTATTGCATTCGAGGGAGATATAGAGTAATTGCTTGCAGCACTAATCTAAATTTTGCTTTGCTTGGGATTAGACGTCAGGAGGGCGGGGGGGGAGTTGTACCCCGCGCTCTAAGTGCAATCTGATACTACTTATTTACAATTTGCATGTATTGAGCAACGCCTTGCGCTACGGTTTTAAATACCACATCACAGCCTGCTGCTCGAAGTTTCGTAAGGTCAGCTTGAGTAAACTCTTGGTAAGCGCCTTTTAAATGCTCAGGGAAAGGAATCGTTTCGATTTCACCTTTACCGTGGTGCTTAATTACCGCTTTGGCAACTTCGTCAAAAGACTCAGCATTGCCGGTGCCTAGGTTAAAGATGCCAGAAACACCATTTTCTAAGAACCACAGGTTTACTGCTGCAACATCACCGACATACACAAAATCACGCTGGAATTTTTCGCTACCTGCGAACAGTTTAGGGTTCTCACCAGCGTTCATTTGGTTGTTTAGATGGAAAGCAACAGAGGCCATGCTACCTTTGTGATCTTCACGTGGACCGTAAACATTGAAGTAACGGAAACCAGTAATTTGAGGTAACGTCTCATTATGCGCTACAGCATCCGCGGTTAGGCGACGAACGTAGTTATCAAATTGTTGTTTAGAGTAACCGTAGACATTTAATGCGCCTTCATACTCTTTCTCTTCGATGAAAGTCTCTGTCTCACCGTAAGTGGCAGCTGAAGAGGCATATAGGAAGGGGATTTCACGCTCAATACAGTAATGCAGTAACTCTTTTGAGTACTCATAGTTGTTGAGCATCATGTATTTACCATCCCACTCGGTCGTTGCCGAACAAGCACCTTCATGGAAAATAGCTTCAATAGGGCCGAAATCATCGCCAGCCATAACCTGAGTTAGAAAATCATCGCGATCCATGTAGTCAGTGATGTCTAGGTCTACAAGGTTCTTGAACTTTTTACCGTTCTTGAGGTTGTCGACAACTAGAATATCGTTGTGGCCTGCGTCATTGAGTGCTTTCACAATATTGCTGCCGATCATGCCAGCACCACCAGTTACGATAATCATATTTTTCCTACTCTTTTGAATATAAAACTACCGAGAGTATAGCAAGGAATGACAAAGACGGGCTAGTGGAATAATTCCTTAAGCGGAGTATGATATGAGCAGATTAGTCTTAGGTAAGTGCGCAGTAAGCACTCGAAATTATAGGTATTATCATGAAAATTGCAGTTGCGGGTACCGGTTATGTAGGTTTATCCAATGCGATGTTGTTAGCGCAGAATCATGATGTTGTTGCAGTTGATATCGTCGAAGAAAAGGTATCGATGTTGAACAACAAGCAATCGCCAATCATGGATGTTGAGATTGAAGAGTTTTTGGCTAATCGTGCTTTGAGTTTTCAAGCCACAACCGATAAGCAAGCGTATCAAGATGCAGAGTTCGTTATTATCGCTACACCAACCGACTATGACCCTAAAACGAACTACTTTAATACCAGTTCTGTAGAGTCGGTGATTCGTGACGTAATGATGGTTAATCCGAATGCCGTCATGGTGATCAAATCAACGGTACCTGTTGGTTATACTGAGCGTGTTAAGCAAGATTTAAACTGTGAAAACATTATGTTCTCGCCAGAATTTTTACGTGAAGGCAAAGCCCTGTACGACAACCTACACCCATCACGCATTATTGTTGGTGAGTGTTCTGAGCGAGCGAAAGTGTTTGCAAACCTTCTTGTTGAAGGCGCAGAAAAAGAGAATATCGACGTACTGTTTACTCACTCCACAGAAGCGGAAGCAGTAAAGCTCTTCTCAAATACCTACTTGGCGATGCGTGTTTCTTATTTCAATGAGCTCGATTCTTACGCCGAAGCGCATGGTTTGGATTCTCGTCAGATCATCGAAGGTGTGGGTTTAGACCCTCGTATTGGTAATCACTATAACAACCCTTCATTTGGGTACGGTGGTTACTGCTTACCGAAAGACACCAAGCAACTGTTGGCGAATTACCAAGATGTACCTAACAACATTGTGGGTGCCATTGTCGATGCTAACCGCACTCGTAAGGACTTCATTGCGGATTCAATTATTAAGCGCTCGCCTAAAATTGTCGGTATCTATCGCTTGATCATGAAATCCGGCTCGGACAACTTCCGTGCGTCGTCGATTCAAGGCATCATGAAGCGTTTGAAAGCAAAAGGCATAGAAGTGGTCGTGTTCGAACCCGTGTTAGAAGAAGAGCATTTCTTTAACTCGAAGGTTTATTCTGATCTCGAAGAGTTCAAAGCTGTATCAGATGTGATTGTATCAAACAGAATGGTAGAAGAAATCGCAGACGTTGCAGATAAGGTGTACACACGAGACTTGTTTGGCAGTGACTGATTCTGCGCTACTTTAACTAATGTTAACAGGTTTATTCATTTTTCGAATTGTACATTGATGATCGTGTTTTTTATAAAGCTAGCACTGACATATACAAATTGTTTAATTTTTAATTTTAGGTTTTTATGAAGATATTAATTACAGGCGGTGCTGGTTTTATAGGTTCAGCTGTCATTCGTCATATTATAAGCAATAAGTCAGATAGCGTCGTGAACGTTGATAAGCTTACTTATGCAGGTAACTTAGAATCCCTTATTGATGTTGATTCGAATCAACGATATGCGTTTGAAGCGGTGGATATTTGTAACCGTACTGAGCTAGACCGTATTTTTGAGCAGCATAAGCCCGATGCAGTAATGCACTTGGCCGCTGAATCTCATGTTGACCGTTCGATTGACGGCCCAGCTGTATTTATCGAAACTAATATTGTTGGTACATATACATTACTTGAAGCGACTAGAGCTTATTGGAATGAGCTTTCTGAAAGTGATAAAGCCACTTTTCGTTTCCACCATATCTCTACTGACGAAGTCTATGGCGATTTAGAAGGCACGGATGACTTGTTTACCGAGACGACGTCGTATGAGCCATCAAGCCCATACTCCGCTTCGAAAGCTTCTTCTGATCATCTCGTCCGAGCTTGGCTACGCACCTATGGTTTACCAACCGTTGTAACTAATTGTTCAAATAACTACGGCCCTTACCACTTCCCTGAGAAATTAATTCCATTGATGATCTTGAATGCTCTCGATGGAAAACCTCTTCCAGTGTATGGCAATGGTATGCAAATTCGTGATTGGCTGTTTGTTGAAGATCATGCACGAGCGTTGTACAAAGTGGTCACTGAAGGTGAGGTAGGTGAAACCTATAACATTGGTGGTCACAATGAAAAAGCAAACATTGATGTTGTCAAAACGATCTGCTCATTACTTGAAGAGTTGGTGCCAAATAAGCCAGAAGGGGTGGGCAAGTACCTTGACTTAGTTACTTATGTCACTGATAGACCTGGGCATGATCTACGTTATGCAATCGATGCGTCAAAGATTGAACGTGAATTGGGTTGGAAGCCAGAAGAGACTTTCGAATCAGGTATTCGTAAAACGGTCGAGTGGTACTTAGATAGTAAACAATGGTGGTCACGCGTATTAGATGGCTCTTACGCTGGTGAACGCTTAGGTGTTTCTTCAGATTTAGTTGTAAATGGTAAGGTTGATAAGTAATGAAAGGGATAGTTCTTGCTGGAGGTTCAGGCACGCGTTTATATCCACTCACTCGCGGCGTATCAAAACAGCTTTTGCCCATTTACGATAAGCCGATGGTTTTTTACCCAATCTCGACGTTAATGCTAGCTGGCATCAAAGATATTTTGATTATCACGACTCCTGAAGATAACGCTGGTTTTCAACGCCTACTTGGTGATGGTTCAGATTTTGGCATCAACCTTGAGTATGCAATTCAACCAAGCCCGGATGGTTTAGCGCAAGCTTTTATCATTGGTGAAGAGTTTATTGGTGATGATAGTGTTTGTTTGGTGTTGGGGGATAATATCTTTTACGGTCAGTCTTTTTCTAGAACGCTACAGAATGCCGCTTCAAAAGAGTCTGGTGCTACTGTTTTTGGCTATCAAGTCAAAGATCCTGAGCGTTTTGGCGTAGTTGAATTTGACGAAAAAATGAAAGCCGTTTCGATTGAAGAAAAACCTGAAATACCAAAATCAAACTATGCGGTAACTGGTTTGTATTTCTACGATAATCGAGTTGTAGAACTGGCAAAACAAGTGAAGCCATCTCTTCGAGGTGAGTTGGAAATTACCACTCTCAATGAAATGTATCTAAATGATGGTTCTCTGAATGTGGAACTATTAGGCCGTGGTTTTGCCTGGTTAGACACTGGTACTCATGAAAGCCTTCATGAGGCTTCATCTTTTGTTCAAACTATTGAAAATGTACAAGGGCTAAAGGTTGCTTGTTTAGAAGAGATAGCTTGGCGTAATGGTTGGTTAACTGATGAACAAATGTTAATGCTTGCTAAACCGATGATGAAAAATGAATACGGTCAGTATTTGACTCGTTTAGTCATGGATATTCAAAAGAAGGCAAAAGCTTAATGCGCGTACTAATTACTGGCTGTCATGGTCAAGTTGGCTCTTGTCTAACTAAACAACTGGCTAACAATGAGAATACATTGGTATTAGCGCTTGATAGAGAGCACCTTGATATTACGAGCCAAGAGTCTGTTAATGCCGTTGTTAGCGAATTTCAACCTACTATTATTATCAATGCAGCGGCGCATACTGCGGTTGATAAAGCTGAAGAAGAAGTAGAGCTTTCTTATGCGATCAATCGTGATGGTCCCAAGTTCTTAGCACAAGCAGCGCAAAACCTAGGGGCCGCGATTCTACACATTTCGACGGACTATGTCTTTGAAGGTAATAAAGTCGGAGAGTATCTAGAGAGTGATATCACAAACCCACAAGGTGTTTACGGTAAAAGTAAACTAGCCGGTGAAATGGCTGTTACCGAAGCGTGTGATAAACATATCATCCTTCGCACTGCTTGGGTGTTTGGTGAGGATGGCAATAATTTCGTTAAGACCATGCTTCGCTTAGGTGAAAACCGAGATACATTGAGTATCGTGGGTGACCAGTTTGGTGGACCTACATATGCAGGCGATATAGCAAGTACCTTGATAAAAATCGCGAACTTCATCAATCAAGGTGATGTGGTGGAGTATGGTGTTTATCACTATTCGGGGCTGCCGCATGTGAGTTGGTTTGAATTTGCTGAGGCTATTTTCAATGTTGCAGTCGAGCAAGGTGTTATCGCAAGTAAACCGAGCCTCTCGACTATTGCTACCGAACAATATCTCACGCCAGTAAAGCGTCCAATCAATTCTAAGTTGAGTACAGAGAAAATTATGACTCTTCTCGCGGTCGAGCCTAGTGACTGGAAGGCGGCATTAAGCAATATTAAAGCGTACGCAGGATAAAATAATGAAAGTAATAGATACCCGCATAGCTGATGTGAAAATTATAGAGCCCAAAGTGTTTGGTGACGAGCGCGGTTTTTTCATGGAAACGTGGAACAAAAAACAATTTGAAGAGTTAGTCACAGGTAAATCAACACAATTTGTACAAGATAATCATTCTAAGTCTAAGAAGGGTACTCTACGCGGTTTACATTACCAAACTGAAAACACCCAAGGTAAATTGGTTCGGGTTATTTCGGGAGAGGTGTTTGATGTTGCTGTTGACATTCGAAAAGACTCTGCGACCTTTGGTCAATGGGTTGGGGAGTTCCTTTCTGCTGAAAATAAGCGTCAATTATGGGTGCCTGAAGGTTTTGCTCATGGTTTTTATGTTATGAGCGATATGGCTGAATTTGTTTATAAATGTACGGACTTTTATAACCCTACTGCGGAAATCTCAATTGCCTGGAATGACCCGGAACTGGGTGTTGAGTGGCCTTTGACTCAAGAGCAATCTATTCAGCTATCGGAGAAAGATCAATGTGCGATCTCTTTTTCACAGGCTCTAAAATCTAAATTGTAATCAATAGACCTAGCTAATTTGAGGGACGATTGATTCCACTCTATTTTCGTCAGAGCTAATTCGACCAGATGTTATCAGCTCGATCTATCCGCTTAGTGGCGATATACTGAACCACTAAACGGATAGGGATACTAATAACTAATGAAAACACGTGACAAGATTGTTTACGCTGCTCTAGAGCTTTTTAATGAGCACGGTGAGCGTAGTATTACGACCAATCATATTGCTGAGCATATCGAGATTAGCCCTGGTAACCTCTACTACCATTTCCGCAACAAGCAAGAAATTGTCCGTGACATCTTTACTCTCTATTCGACAGAGTTACTTGAAAGGTTCACACCGATTCAAGGCCAACAAGAAAGCCTGACGCTACTAAAGCGCTACTTAGATTCTATCTTCACGTTGATGTGGAAGTACCGATTCTTCTATGCGAACTTACCTGAAATATTGTCACGTGATGAAAAACTCCACCTTGATTACATGGCCGTACAAGAAAAGCTGCAAACGAATCTTGTCGATATCATGCGAGCCTTCGTTGAGTTGAACCTGCTCAAAGCAACGGATACGGAAATGAAATCGATGGTGACGTCTCTTCACTTGATTGCATCAGGTTGGTTGGCGTATCAATCTGCGATGTCTCCAAAAGCTCAAATTACCGAGCAAGTGGTTCATCAAGGAATGCTGCAGATGATCGCGACGGTTAAACCGATTGCGACAGCTCAAGGTTTTGAGCAGCTGACATTATTGGAAGATGGTGTAAGGGCGTTGAACTCTAAATAGAAAGAGACGAGTAAGCGGTATACGGGATTCGAAGAAAGATACTCGCATCCCGTATCTGCTCTTTACCTAACCAACCAACTCTTTGGATTCTGAGCTTGGCTGTTTCTACGAATTTCAAAGTACAATGATGGGCGTGTTTGGCCGCCAGTGTCACCTGCAAGCGCGATGGCTTCACCCGCTTTAACCTTGTCACCTTCTTTCTTCAGTAGTGCTTGGTTAAAGCCATAGAGCGTCATATCACCTTTACCATGATCGAGAAGAACCACTAAACCATAGCCTCGCAGATACTCGGCAAATACCACCGTACCTGAGTAAACGGATTTAACCTGCTGACCGTACTTGGCGTTGATCACCATGCCTTTCCAGTTAATTTGCCCCGTTTGACGTGAACCGTAGTTATGTAGAACTTTATCTTTGATCGGCCAAGGTAGCTTACCTTTACGTTTTGCTAGGCCATCCATCGGGACGGCATTACGTCGTTCTCGAGCCGCTTTTTCTGCTTTTGCTATTTCAGCTTTCAGGCGAGTTTCATTTCGCTGAAGTTCAGCCAAGTAATTTTTGTCGCCAGAAATATTCTTCTTAATACTGCCAACGGTTTTCTTACGTTGTGTTTGAGTCTGAGACAACTTGTCACGCTTGGTGGTTTGCTGTTTTAACAATGTTGCGATTTGTTCTTGCTCGAGTTGACGCTGTTTGTGGCTTTCTTCTAATTCAAGTTGCGTCTGTTCAATCGTTTTAATGGTTGCGGAGCGAGCTTTGGCAAGGTGCTGGTAATAATGACTGATGCGATCTTCTTCTACACCGGTGTTGAGAATGTGAGAAGAAGCCTTAGCTCGACTCGTCATGTAGTAAGTCTGAATGAGCTGCTCTAACTTGTCTGTCTGGACTTTTTTCTGTGCAGTGAGCGCTTTAATCTTTGTGTCTAAATTAGCAATATTAGCATTAGCAGTATTGAGCTGCTTTTTACTGTCTAGAATCGCTTTTTCAAGTGAAGCGATGGACAGCTCCTGCTTCTTGAGGTTTGCCTGTAGGCTATCGAGTTTCTTTTGCTGGGAAGAGAGCGCTTTCTGTTGACGAGAGATTTCGCTTGATACGCCTTTCAGTTCACCTTGAGATGCAGCAAATGATGATGAAGACAAAAGAGCAACACCAAGGCTGGCAGATATCAAAAGAACAGTGCTCATTGATTGAACGGGTTTCATCATTATCGTCATTTTGCTCTTATTAATAATCAGCATCTGCTGCGAGTCTTTTCGCATCTCGGCTATCGGCTATTCGTCGGATCCCGAATCTGCTCTTAAATCCCATCACCATGGATGAAGTTCTGAGAGCGACCGTTAAACCCCTGATCCATGTCTAAAGATGGCTTATCAGTTTTCGGCTTTCCAACAATTTTTGCAGGAACACCAGCGACAGTCGTATGAGGCGGAACGGCTTGAAGAACCACAGAGCAAGAACCAATTTTCGCGCCTTCACCCACTTCAATATTGCCAAGTATTTTAGCGCCGGCACCGATCATTACACCTTCTCGGATTTTAGGGTGACGATCGCCACCTTCTTTACCCGTACCACCTAAAGTCACGTCTTGAAGGATCGATACATCATTTTCGACGACAGCAGTTTCACCAATCACGATACCAGTGGCGTGGTCGAGCATGATCGCTTTACCGATACGAGCGGCTGGGTGAATATCCACTTGGCAAGCAACCGAAATTTGGTTCTGTAGGTAAGTAGCAAGCGCAATACGCCCTTGCTTCCATAGCCAGTTAGCCACTCGGTAACCTTGCAAAGCGTGGTAGCCTTTCAGATAAAGCAGAGGCATCGAGTACATCTCGACCGCAGGATCTCGATTTACCGTCGCGCAGATATCACAAGCAGCCGCATCAATAATCGATTGATCTTGCTTGAATGCTTGTTCAACCACCTCACGCACCGCCATTGCGGGCATTGAAGCCGTCTTTAGCTTGTTGGCTAGGATATAACTTAATGCAGCGCCTAAGCTTTCGTGGTTGATAATGGTGGCATGGTAAAAACTCGCAAGCATAGGTTCTTGCTCTGACTGCTGTCGAGCTTCCTTCACAATGCATTGCCAAACCTTTTGCTGTTCACAGTGTTTCATTTTTCCATCCATTTTATCTATTTCATTCCACGACTTAATAAGCGATGTTATCGCTCTGACTTCTTGTCTCGAGCAAGCAGATCTTGCGCAGCTAAGTGTGCATCCTTTCCTTGATACAGCACTTGGTAAATTTGTTCAACAATTGGCATCTCAACGCCCATACGTTCTGATAGTAACCAAACTTCTTTAGTGTTGCGATAGCCTTCTACCACCTGGCCAATTTCTTCTTGTGCAGTATCAACATCTTTACCGGAACCTAACGCTAAACCGAAGCGACGGTTACGCGATTGGTTATCAGTACAGGTTAGTACTAAGTCACCCAACCCTGCCATGCCCATGAAGGTTTCTGGTTGTGCACCCAGTGCAGCACCTAAGCGACTCATTTCAGCTAAGCCACGCGTGATCAGTGCAGTACGAGCATTGGCACCAAAACCAATGCCATCCGACATGCCTGCGCCAATTGCGATAACATTTTTCACCGCGCCGCCAAGTTGCATACCGATGAAATCAGAGTTTGCGTATACGCGGAATGTTTTACCGCAGTGGATCTTCTCTTGCAGCTCTTCTAAGAATACTTCATCTGGTGAAGCGACAGAGATAGCCGTTGGCATGCCCATCGCTAACTCTTTGGCGAAGGTCGGCCCGGATAGAACCGCTAAAGAGTAGCCATCACCCAGCACATCGTGCGCGACATCTTTAAGCAGGCGTCCTGTCTCTGGCTCTAAGCCTTTGGTCGCCCAACAGATGCGAGAGTCTGAGGCTAAGTAAGGTTTAACGCTATTAAGCACAACGCCAAATACGTGGCTCGGGACTACAAGTAAAAGGTCTCGGCTTGAAGTCACTGCTTTTTCTAAGTCTGATTCAATGATCAGGCTTTCTGGGAATTCTATATTTGGTAGAAACTCATTATTAGCGCGCTCAGATTCAAGGCGAGCCATATGAACAGGGTCGTGTCCCCAAAGAACAACATTGGCACCGTTACGCGCTAGAGATATAGCTAAAGAGGTTCCGTAAGAACCGGCGCCTATCACTGTCATCGCAATGTCTTTACCGTAAGCGTCTGCCGTGTTAGTCGGGCGAGTTGTGTCTGTCATGCTTCCACCTAAAAATAATGAGGGAAATCGAAGAGTTTTGGAGAAACCCTTTACTAAGAAGAAAAAGCGCTCTACCAAAGTACAGTGTAAATAAAAAATGCACATCGCAGAAGCTGCGATGTGCATTTAAAAGCGAACTAGCGCTTGAATCGTTAGAGTTAAGTTCTACTTTGAGACTTAAGCCTGCTCGCCTTCAGCTTGTTGAGCTTGGTTCTGTAGGTAGTTCATGAACAAAGCATCGAAGTTTACAGGTGCTAGGTTCAGTTGTGGGAACGTACCTTTAACCACTAGGCTAGAAATCGTTTCACGAGCGTATGGGAACAGGATGTTCGGGCAGAATGCACCTAGGCAATGAGCCAGTTGGCCAGCTTCCATTTCGCTAGCAGAGAAGATACCGCCTTGTTGAACTTCACAAAGGAATGCAGTGTCTTCTGCGTTCTTAACCGTAACCGTTAGACGTAGGATGACTTCGTAAACACCTTCGCCAAGTTCACGGCTTTGAGTGTCTAGATCCAGTTTTACATCTGGGTTCCACTCTTTTTGAAACATGTCTGGAGAGTTTGGCGCTTCGAAAGATACGTCTTTTAGGAAGATACGTTGGATTGCGAAGTTTTGTTGTGCGTCTTGTTGTGCTGCTTCAGCCATTTTCTTGTCCTTAAAAATTTATAATTAGGCTCTGTTCATCATATCAGTCGAACAAAGCCCTAAAGTAATATCGTTTTACTCGGTCAGCTTATTTTTTACCTTTAACCTATTTCTTACCTTTAACTAAAGGAAGGTTAGCTTCGCTCCAAGCCACTAAGCCGCTTTTCAGCACGCTTACGTTTTCAAAACCTGCTTTAACCAGCAAGTTCGCGCTTTCTTGAGCGGTTTGACCCGTCTTGCATACTACGATGATTGGGTCTGCTTTGTGACTTTCAAGGCTACCAAAGTTATTTGCTTTGATATCTGACGGTAAAATGTGAACTGCGTCAGTAATATGGCCTTTCTTGAACTCATCCTTAGTACGAATATCAACCACAACACCGTTTTCACGGTTAATCATGTGTGTGGTTTGCGCTGCCGTGATCTCTTTATAAGCTGCGTTTGATGTCTTAATAACGTTCGCAATGATGGCAACAACCAAGCCGATCCATACGATGGCTAAAATCATATTCTCTTGAACAAATGGAACTAACTCTTGCATATTTTGAACTCTTATTCGTTATTGGGCGAAAAACTATAGGTCAGGAGTATAGCGAGTTTTGGGGTTTGGTGTATAGATCAAGTGTCCGTATTAGGTGTTGTTGATTTGCCACTCGATGAGTGAAATGAGATAATAAACGGATTTACCGATGGCCATCTAACTTTTCAATTGCGTAGTGTAGTTTCGCTTAATACTAATGGGCGGTAGCATTCCTGATTTAAGTACAATCTGTTGGCTTGGTAGTCATATTAACTGTTGAGTTGTGGTGTATAAATTGTGAAAATGGAGATTCAACATTGGAAATGGCCTCCTATAGTCGCTGTCGAATTTCGCAATTCAATGATGCAGTATCAAGTAAGTATTTTGTACATAGTTTCGATTTGACAATTAACAGTGTCGTGTGAAGAGTTTGATTACATCAAAGAACAGTGTCCTAGTTTCGTGATGAGCTCAGGGATAAGAGCCTAAAGTAATGGGAAAAATTGTGACGGAATTACAGTGTTAAGATAAAGCAAGATGAAAAAATTCGATTGTTTCTCTGTCTAAATGGACAAGATTAGGCTGCACATCAAATTGTTAGTAGTTAACCTGTGGATGTGTTGTTTGGCTGGGAAGTTAACTTCGTAGTAATTAGGAGTGCAAGTTCATATCATCCTGAGAACACATTCAAGTAGAGAGGGGCCGTTGTGTCAATATAACGATTTTTGCCGCAATTTTTCTCTACAACGGTAGGTTTCTTCGGCCCTTAACTTTGAATCGAATACTTAAGAAAATAAGAATTTAAGTATATATTAGGAAGCACTACCCAAAGTGGTAATGCAAATCAATTAACAAATATGAGTAAAGTTTAAACGTGTCTAAAATGGTTACTATAAGAAGATACATTTCCTTAGTCGATGTATTGGCAAAAATGCGAATGAAATCACAAGCAAATAAACTTGCATTAAGTTATGCGTGGTGGTTACTTGAACCTTTGCTATTTGTTTCACTTTTTTATTTTCTTTTTTCCTATGTTTTACAACGAGGAGGAGATGATTATTTTTCTTTCATGATTGTTGGGAAAATAGTCTATTTGTGGTTTTCAAAAAGTGTTACGACTGCATCAACTTCATTGATCCTTAATAAAGGTATCTTGGCTCAGCGTTCGTTACCTAAATGGATATTTCCTATGGCGAGCATACATGAGACAACGTATAAGGCGGTTCTTTCATTTCTATTGTTGTTTTTTGTCTTAATCATCAATGGTTATTTTCCATCAGTTTACTGGCTCCAAGTTATCCCTTTAGTTGGCGTCATGTACCTACTAATCGTTGGTGTCAGCTTAGTAACTACAATTCTGGTTTCTATCGCTCAAGATTTCACAAACCTAATAAATATGGGGTTATTAGGGCTGATGTTTGCGTCTGGTATTTTTTGGGATATAAATACAATACAAAACGAAGCAACTAAAGATCTAATTTTAATATTTAACCCATTGGCTGCCATTATTAATTGCTTTAGAGAGGCTCTTGTTGGGAATGTAATAATAGATTATATAATATTACTACCATCAGTTTTCCTAGCTATTACTTTAATATCTTTGAGTGTTCTTGTTTTGAAAAAATGGAACAATAAATTGACTAGGTGTCTATTTTCATGAATAACGTAGTATTAGAATTCAGAAATGTTACATTAGAATATAAATCACGAGTTGGGATTCTAAAATATTTCACACACAAAGCTCTTGATAATGTTTCTTTTAAAGTAAGAAAAGGCGAAGTTGTTGGGATCGTTGGGCCAAATGGTGCAGGTAAATCAACTTTACTTAAATTAGCTGCAGGAGTTCTTTATCCCAATGATGGCCATATTATTTCGCCAGATGGGACAACGAAGTCGTTATTATCTTTAGGTTTAGGTTTTAGCCCTGAGCTTACGGGTAGGGATAATGCTGTTATTAGTTGCATGCTAAATGGTCTAACAAAGAAAGAAGCTTTGTCTCTAATTGAAGAAATTAAAGAGTTTTCGGAGCTGGGCAAATTTTTTGAACAGCCAGTGAAAACTTATTCTTCAGGGATGAAATCAAGGTTGGGCTTTTCTACTGGAATGATGTCTGAAGTTGATTTACTTATGATTGATGAAGTGTTGAGTGTTGGTGATGTCAATTTTCGCAAAAAGGCAGAGCGTGTGATGTTAGATAAACTGAAAGGTAACCAAACAGTTTTATTTGTCTCTCATAATGAAAAGCAAGTTGAAAAGCTTTGTTCTAGAGTTATTCAATTGTAAATTCGGATTGATTAATGATGGTTCCCCGGATTGTCGGAGGATATTAAAAAGGATTTAAAAAACTAAAAATCAATTTAACTATCTACTTTCAGGTGTTGATGATTAATTTTATAAAAAGTAATACCTAGTAAAGGAAGAGAAAAATATAATAAATTATATGAAAGATATTTTAGAGAGAAGACAGGATATATC
>NZ_JBFROI010000077.1:6544-39212 GCF_041471405.1 Vibrio sp. 10N.261.52.C11 | reverse complement strand
CTTAAGTGAACGGCATTAGAGCTCATAGGCTCCTTTTGTGTTTTTCGCTTATCTAATTAGCCGTGCTAATCGCCGACGCCTTATTTAGCGACGGTTCTTTCTAGCGACGCCTTCTTATTAACGACGGAAGTTACGACCGTTACCGCCGCGGCGCTCTTTAAATGCAGACGCAGCTTTAGCTTGAGAAGCGTGGATAGACTCAACCGTTAGTTCCATTGGCTCACGAGGCTCTAGCCCATGGCGGAATGTACGTGAACGCGGAGGCATCTGATATTCGATGTCCGATGCTTTAGGCATGCGCTTGAAACGGTAAAGGTAGAAGTTTTCAACCTTCTCACGAGCCCATTCGGTTTTCTTCAGGTATTTAACTGCGCTTGCCACTGTAGGCTTAGTGTTAAAGCAGTTCATACGCATTGCCGCATCTAAAATTTCCCAACCATAGTGATCCACTAATTCAGTGATCATGGTTTCAAGCTTTAAGCCGTGTAGCGGGTTATTTTGTTGCAGTTCGATTCTTTCTTCTTCAGTCATAACATTACCTTTTTCAAGGCAACTAAAGGCCTTGAATTTACTCTAGAACACCGTCATCACTGACCATTTCTAGCTCAATCACTTGGGCATTACATCCATTGCCCTTATTTATGCCTTTATGATGGCATAAAGCATACTCGTTATCCTATTTATCTTTGAAATTAATTTTAAAATGGTTATTTAACGTCCAGATCATCATTAACAACACTTTAGTTAAGCAATAGCGCATACGCTATTAACTGGCAGACGTATTCGATGCGTTAATGAGTAAAAGAGCCTATAAACACGCTTGGTCACTGAATGAGGTGATGGCCTATATAGAAGCAAACACTGGTTCAATGTTTGACCCAGAGTGGGTTGAAGCGCCTAAACAAAACCTAGACAGCTTTATGGCCATTCGAGATCAATACAACGACGATGTACAACCACATATCATGACCGCCTAAGCGATAATTAGTTGTGTGTTTGAAGTGACCATCTAAAAATACGCAAACCAACAAAAAAGGATGCCAGTTGGCATCCTTTTGTTTTCTAGTTTACAGCTAATAAGAACAACAAGGTTCTTAACTGATTCTAACTAACGATTATACGTCGTAAGTTGTAGAAGCAGTATCGCCGCCTGTACCAGTCCAGTTTGTGTGGAAGAATTCACCACGTGGACGGTCAGTACGCTCGTAAGTGTGAGCACCGAAGTAGTCACGTTGAGCTTGAAGCAGGTTCGCTGGTAGACGTGCAGTTGTGTAACCGTCTAGGAAAGATAGCGCAGAAATCGTACATGGCATTGGGATACCAGACTCTAGAGATTTCGCTGCTACTTTACGCCATGCCACTAGGCTGCCTTGTAGGACGTTTTTGAAGTACTCGTCAGAACCTAGGAACGCGATGTCTGGGTTTGCTTCGTACGCATCACGTATGTTGCCTAGGAATGCAGAACGGATGATACAACCACCACGCCACATTAGCGCTACGTTACCGTAGTTTAGGTCCCAGCCGTTTTCGTTCGACGCTTCACGCATTAGCATGAAACCTTGAGCGTAAGAGATGATCTTAGAAGCCAGTAGAGCTTGACGTAGTGCATCAACCCACTCTTGCTTGTCGCCTTCAACTGGAGTGATTGTCTTCTCAAACAAAGCTTCAGCTTCAACACGTTGGTCTTTAAGAGCAGACAGGCAACGAGAGAATACAGACTCAGAGATCAGTGTTAGTGGGATACCTAGGTCTAGTGCGTTGATACCAGTCCACTTACCCGTACCTTTTTGGCCTGCAGTGTCTAGGATCTTCTCAACTAGCGCTTCACCGTCTTCATCTTTGTAGCCAAGGATGTCAGCAGTGATTTCAACTAGGTAGCTGTCTAGCTCAGTCTTGTTCCAGTCAGCGAATACTGCTTGCATCTCGTCAGCAGACATACCTAGGCCATCTTTCATGAACTGGTATGCTTCAGTGATAAGCTGCATGTCACCGTATTCGATGCCGTTGTGTACCATCTTAACGAAGTGACCAGCACCGTCGTTACCAACCCAGTCACAGCAAGGCTCACCAGCGTCAGTTTTTGCCGAGATACCTTGGAAGATTGGCTTAACCGCTTCCCAAGCTTCAGCCGCACCACCTGGCATGATTGAAGGACCGAAACGAGCACCTTCTTCACCACCAGATACACCAGTACCGATGAAGTGGATGCCTTTCTCACGACAATGCGCTACACGACGGTTAGTGTCTGGGTAGTTAGTGTTACCACCATCAATGATGATGTCGCCTTCGTCTAGAAGTGGGATTAGGTTTTCGATGAACGTGTCTACAACGTCACCAGCACGAACCATAAGCATCACTTTACGTGGCGCTTCTAGCTTCTCAACTAGCTCTTCTAGAGAGTAAGCACCAACAATGTTAGTACCTTTAGCTGGGCCTTCTAGGAACTCGTCTACTTTAGCAGCAGTACGGTTATGAGCCACAACTTTGAAGCCGTGGTCGTTCATGTTTAGGATAAGGTTCTGACCCATTACTGCTAGGCCAATTACACCGATATCACCTTTCATTATTTATATCTCCTTGCGGCTAGTCGCACTTATGCGATAGCACTTGCTGCATTTGAATCTAGGAACCACTCTGTTTCGCCAGTTTTAGACTGGATTTTCGCTGCCGGGTAAGGCAGCTCTGAAGCAGGAGTTGTATGAATTTCTTTAACGATCTCAACTTTACCTGCACCTAGTACTAGGTAGCTGATTCGTTTTGCTGCTTCTAAAACTTTCGCTGTTTTAGAAACACGGATTTGACCAGACTCCGGATGAGAAGCGAGTACAGACAGGTTCTCATCTTGGTAATTGGTTGCACCCGGGAATAGTGAAGCTGTGTGGCCGTCTGCGCCAACACCCAGCAGAATCCAATCGAAAACTGGCGTGCCGTTTTCTGTTGGGATTACGTCTGCCATCTCTTTTGCGAAACGCTCTGCTTCTGCTTTAGGCTCATCTTCACCACGGATGCGGTGGATGTTCTCTGCTGGAAGGTTCACGTTTGAGAAAAGTAACGTATTCGCTTCACCGAAGTTGCTTTCAGCGTCGTCTGGTGCAACGCAACGTTCGTCGCCCCACCAAAAGTGAAGGTTATTCCATTGAATACCTTCTGCGTATGGTGCTTGAGCTAAAAGCTTGAAAAGCATTTTTGGCGTGCTGCCACCAGACAATGAAATGTGAACAGGTTTACCCTGCTCGCTGTACACTTTCATTTCGTTTGCTAGGTTTTCAACGACCAATTCTGGCGTTGCAAAGATCTTGTGATTGATCATAGTTCGCAGTAATCCGTGTCTGTTAAGTTTTTGCATGGGAAACGCCATGCGCGGCCATCACGTTGCAGAAGTTCATCCGCTTCCTGTGGGCCCCAAGTACCACAAGCATAGCCAAACAGCGCTTGAGGATCTTGCTTGAAGTCTAAGATTGGTTGAACGTACTTCCAACAAGCTTCTACTGCATCGGTACGAGCAAACAAAGTTGCATCACCGTTTAGTGCATCAAGAAGAAGACGCTCGTAAGCCGTTAGCATTTGAGTTTCAGGCAAGTCAGAGTAAGAGAAGTTCATTTTCACTTCTTTTGCTTTGAAGCCTGCGCCCGGCTCTTTCAAACCAAAGCTCATCTGAATTCCTTCATCCGGTTGGATACGGATAATCAGTTTGTTCTCTGGTGCATCTTGACCAAATACTGGGTGTGGCGTGTTCTTAAAGTGAATCACGATTTCAGTCACACGTGTTGGTAAGCGTTTACCTGTACGTACGTAGAAAGGAACACCATTCCAACGCCAGTTATTGATGTGAGCTTTCAAGCCGATGTAAGTCTCGGTACGAGAATCATCCGCTACACCGTGCTCTTCACGGTAACCGAGCAAATGCTGGCCGCGAACATCAGACGCTGTGTATTGACCTAAGACTAGATCTTTACGCAGGTATTCTTCCTCAAGAGGCTTAAGACACTGAAGCACTTTAACCACTTCATCACGAATAGAATCAGCGTTAATTTGTGCAGGCGGCTCCATGCCCACCATTGCTAGCACTTGTAGCAGGTGGTTTTGGAACATGTCACGAACAGCGCCAGAACCGTCGTAGTATCCGCCACGCTCTTCAACGCCAAGGAACTCAGCACCTGTGATTTCAACGTATTCAATGAAGTTACGGTTCCACAGTGGTTCAAACATCGCGTTTGAGAAACGAAGCACTAGAAGGTTTTGTACCGTTTCTTTACCAAGGTAGTGGTCAATACGGTAGATCTGGTGTTCTTGGAAGTGATGATGGATCTCTTCATCCAACGCTTGAGCTGATGCTAAGTCGTAACCAAATGGCTTCTCGATGATCAGACGACGCCAGCCGTTCGTTTCATCGTTCAGGCCATGCGCAGCAAGGTTTGCTGGAATAACACCGTATAGGCTTGGCGGGGTTGCCAAGTAGAACAGTGTGTTATGGTTTTCAAATTGGTAGTCTTGCTCAAGCTTATCTAGACGTTGTGCTAAACGAGCGTAGTCGTTTACATCTGAAGTGTTGATCGCTTGGTAATGCAGATGTTCAATAAATGCATTCAGCGTCTCTGGCTCAGTTTTTTCCATTTCCTGAAGAGACTTCTTCAGCTTCTCACGGTAAGACTCATCGCTGTACTCAGTACGGCTCACTCCAAGAATCGCAAAGGATTCTGGTAGTTGATTGCTAGCATACAGGTGGTACAAAGCAGGAATTAACTTACGGTAAGTTAGATCTCCCGACGCACCAAAAATAACGATGCTGCTGTTTTCAGGTATTACCATCATCTTTCCTATAAAAACAAGGTTTTTAGTATTCGCCAAAGGTATCAGCGACATACGAAAATAGATAATAGGTCTTAACTATTACATCAATAGTAAGCGCCTATTAAATTTGAGAATGCGTTTGGTAAACGAGGGTGAAAGCTATCACCTCTATTCGGGACAGTATTGTCTATGACTATTTGATTTACATCAACCACTGTGAAAGCAATCGATTAAATATTGACTCATTTCGAACAAATTCTAATCGATAGTTCCGTTCATTTGACCCGAGGGAGAAGCAAATCGGCATTCTCAAACAGTGTAGTCAAGAAAGAACGGTATCTGGTCGGTGGAGTGAGCAATAGGAAAGGGAGAAAAAGGTAAAACCAGCTTATTCAACTGGCTTTATATTTATTTTGATGGTGTCGTGTTTATCTTTGCGCTTTGTTGTAGCAGCGCTCCGGGCGACCTACGGTACCGTAATTTAAGTCTGCGACTAACTCACCAGTGGTAATCAAAAATTCTAAATAGCGTCTGGCGGTGGTTCGGCTAGCACCAATTCGTTCTCCGGCTTCATCGGCGGTAATATTAACGGCATCAGCTTGCTGAAAAATGGCTCTGATCTTATCCAACGTTACGCCATCAATCCCTTTTGGTAATGTTGACACTTTTCCTGAGTCCGCTTTGGCATTGGCTTGCAGCATCTTATCAACCAAACCTTGGTTCAAATCAGACACGCTTTCGAACTCTTGTAACTGTGACTGATACTTCTTCAGTGCTGCTTCCAAACGAGGAAACATGACTGGTTTTAATAGGTAATCCACCACTCCCCCGCGCATTGCCTGCTGCAGCGTATCCACATCCCGAGCAGCAGTAATCAAGATAACGTCGCAGCCTTGATTGCTCCCTCTTACGTGATTAAGAATATCGAGCCCACACCCGTCCGGCAGGTACACGTCCAATAACACCAAATCAGGTTTTAAGATGTCCAGTTGCATGAGCGCTTCAGACTGTGTGGTGGCAATGCCGACCACGTCAAAGCCACCCATCTGTTCTAAATAACGATGGTGTAGCTCTGCAATCGCAATATCATCTTCAATGACCATGACTCTCGTGATTGCGTTCATTTATGTTCTTCCTTTAACCATGCTTTTTCCGTCACGATGATCTTCGCAAGATCGTTTCGTGCTTAATTATTGTTCTTCTTTTGGCAGATAAACCGTCATTCGCGTGCCAAAATCGTGGTTGTCGACCATTTCAAGCTGCCCTTGATATCGGTCTGCCAGCTGCTTTATCAGATACAAACCCACACCACGATTTTGCTTCGCTTTGCTCGATACGCCTTTTTCGGTGAGTGCTTTGGTCGCCAACTCTTTCGGCAAACCGCACCCTTTGTCTTCTACTTCTACGATAATTTCATTACCAAAATCACTGATTGAAACTTCAATAACCCGACGCGCTGGTGCAATTTGACCCTCTTGCTTAATCGCCGTCATGGTGGCATCAAAGGCGTTATCAATCAGGTTGCCAAGGATTGTGACAACGTCATCCGCGTTTAACCAGCTAGGCAGAGCTTCAAGCCTTGAGCCTTCTTCAACTTTAAGCTCTAAACCAATTTCTCGCGCGCGCTCCGTTTTCCCAAGGAGCATACCTGCGATGAGCGGGTCTTTAACGGTTTCACGTAAAAACTCGATCAAGCTTTGATAGTGCGCGGTTTCTTGACCAATCAATTGCTGGACTGAATCCAGCTCGCCCATCTGAATCAAGCCACTGATGGTGTTGAGCTTGTTTTGATGCTCATGGGTTTGTGAACGCAGTAGATCTGCATATTCTTTGGTTTGTGAGAGCTGGTCTGTTAAATCGTTAATTTCATCTCGTAATCGGAAACTCGATACCGCTCCGACCACTTCACCTGCCACTATAATGGGGCTACGGTTGGCAATAATTCGCTTATTGTTTAAATACAACTCAACATCGTGGTCGGTGTCGCCGGTTGATAGCAGTTGTTCTAAATCACTGCCTGGCAATACATCAGAAAGGCGCTGTTGATTGAGTGCTTTATCCCTGTCTATCGATAAAATATCGCAGGCACTTTTATTAATTGAACGTAAAATGCCGTGCTTATCGAGGCTCAGAATGCCCTCTTTCACGGTACTCATGGTTACATCTAGCTCAACATACAGTCGGCCTATCTCTTCAGGCTCAAAGCCTAAAATAGCGCGCTGAAAACGACGAGATACATAACTCGAAATCAAAGCGTTTACCGCAACCACCAGCAACGCCATCACAATCAAAAAGGCTAAGTAAGGTTCGATTCGATCTTGCAAAGAATCCAATAAGTAACCAACTGACACCACGCCAATAACGGTACCTTGGGGGTCTTTTACCGCGGATTTACCGCGAACTGAAAAACCCAGCGATCCTTTGGCTGTCGACACATAAGACTCGCCCAATACCAATGCTTTTTGGTTATCGCCACCACGCATGGGTTTACCGAGCCTGTCATCATAAGGGTGAATCAGGCGGATACCTTTATCATCTCCCACAACGATAAACGCCGCGCCAATGAGCTGAGTAAGGTTACGAAATTTAACTTGGGTTTCTTCAGACAGAACGTAGGGAACGCCATTAGGGTCCAACGTCCCATTTTCTTGAATAATACTGGTGACAAGCGGCGATTCAGATAGAAATTCAGCAACACCTAACGCTTTCAAACCCATCTCTTGTTCTTGAGATTGTTTGATGTAATAAAAACCAGCCGCTGCAAGAATCAAAAGTTCAACGAGGCCAGTGACCGTCATGATAATCAGTAACCTTTTACGGAAACTGATACTGCTCCATTTCATATTCCACCGTCCCTAATGTTAGACGATCAATGTTAACACCAAGTTAATCGCATGACCTTTCTAGGGGCGTGAATTTGTGACTGCTACTCAACTAAATAATTGAGCAGATTGTTAATTGATAATCCTTTACGTTGTTCATCTCGATTAATCGTTCATTTTTAGGACTGATTAGCTTAAAAACCAAAATAAACGAATAAATATTGAGCTAGATCACTAAGCTTTTAGGTGTTTTTAAGGTTGTTTAAAATAAAGACAATTATAATGGTTGCATATGAAGAAGTTTATTGTTGCTAAGCCATAGGTCATGATTTTCAGACCGCGCTTTGAATCGAAACTTCGATTAACAAAATAGCAACAACCCTTCGCTCGCTGGACGTATCTATAACTAAAAGTTGCACGCTCGCCGTTACGAATGATGAACAAACGGATTAAGTATTCTCCCCTATTCATCCATCGCTATTTCAAACTCGGCTAGCCAGACAACGAAGAGGTGACTGATAAAAGCATCACCCAATAATAAAACATTGATGAGCAGGAAGTATCGATCAGTCAGTGGCAACGTCCAATAGAAACAGGATAACAAACATAACGTATAAACATTGTTGAAAAGGAAACAAGGCAATGAAACGCGATAACTTTGGAATTTGTCTTACTAAGACTATGCTGTTCAAACACTTACAATCGACTTTTACTCACGTAAGAGCCTATGAGAAAGATGGCACCTCCCCTCTCGATCTCAAGGTATTGTTAGCATTCCCGCAAATGTCAGGTAGAGATTTATTACAAACAATGCAAGGTTCAAGACAATTGGTATGGCGCGCCGATCACCATTGTCCTAGCTTTAAATAAGCCACTTCATTTTGTAAAAACACTTCTATACTGAACTTAAAGAGCATGCTTATGCGTGCTTTTTAAGTTTCATTTATCTTTGATATTCACGTCACTCAATCTTATTTACACTTGATTAACGAGTTATGAGAATTTCTATTCATATGAGACAATCTATTCAAGACAAATGACTATCGCCCTGTTAACATTAGAGTTAATACTCTAATTGGTATTTAATGCAGATGACCAAACCAAAATTCCGATACCTTGCGATCGCCAGTATGCTTCTCGGCACTATGGCTTCGCCAGGCTATGCAGCTCCGCTCACTTTTTCTGAAGCGTGGCAAATTCTCCAAGAGAACAACAACTCTCTTGCGGCTCAACAAGCCAACGTTGAACGTTATCAACACCTTCAGAACTCAACAAGTAGCCTCAATCTTCCTTCTATTACCTTAGGGGCTAACTACACGCACCTTGATAGTGATGTGACGATTAATGGTGAACAGTTTGCCGATAGCTTGAGCGGCGTACCAAATTTGGGGGCTATTGGCGGGATTCTTCAGCCCATATTAGGTGGCGTTACCTCAACGATTACCGAGCAAGATATCTTCAGCTCTTCTATTCGCGCAGTGTGGCCCATTTTTACAGGTGGTCGAATAACCGCTGCGCAAAATGCGGCTGAAGGTAAAAGCGAAGAAGCGCAAAGCCAACTGTTGATGGAGAAGCAAGCTCGCTACGAAGACTTAAGTAAGTATTACTTCTCGGTGATCTTAGCGGAAGACGTTGTGAGAACGCGTCAAGCCGTTGAAGCAGGCTTAACTCAGCATCGTGATTTCGCCATCAAGCTTGAACAGCAAGGACAAATCGCCCGAGTAGAGCGCCTACAAGCCGATGCTTCTTTAGATAAAGCGATTGTAGAGCGCACGAAAGCTCAGAACGATCTTAAAATTGCGCAATTGGCGTTGACCCAAATCCTTGGTCAAAATGAAAGTGTAGAACCCTCTGAACAACTGTTTATCAATAAGAACCTGCCTCATATGGACGTGTTCATTGACCAGACACTCATGACCTACCCCGGCCTTAAGATTCTTGATGCAAAAGAGAAACAAGCAAGCAGCTTAATTAAAGCCGAGAAAGGTAAATACTACCCAGAGGTTTACCTTTATGGTGATTACAGCCTGTATGAAGATGACTCTCTAGCCAGTGAAATGAAACCCGATTGGTTGGTTGGCATTGGTGTGAATGTGCCACTGCTTGATACCTCTGGCCGTTCCGACAAAGTCGCTGCGGCTCACAGTGCCGTATCACAGGTTCAATTCCTTAAGTCACAAGCTAAGCAAGACTTAACCGTGTTGGTACAAAAGACTTACCTTGAAGCAAACCAAGCCATTGAAGAGGTTCAAGGCCTGAACTCGAGCTTGTCTTTAGCTCAGGAAAACCTATTACTTCGTAAAAAAGCCTTCACACAAGGGTTATCTAACTCATTAGAAGTGGTTGATGCCGAGCTTTATCTTGCGAGCATTAAAACCCAGCAATCTGCTGCTCGCTTCAAATACCTAATCTCTCTCAACAAGCTGTTAGCGCTAACCAGCGAAATGAATGCTTACTCCAGTTACTTAACCTCCTCTGTTCCGTCTGATTTCGACTCAAAAACAGACACCGTTAGCCAGTCAAAAGGATAATTCATGAAACCTATTAAGCCCCTTCTTCTATCTTTAGTTGGTATCGGCGTTATTGGCTGGGTCGGATACAGTTTCTATCAAGCTTATCAACCTCAGCCGGTTAAGCTTCAAGGTCAAATCGATGCGCAGCAATACAGCATCTCATCGAAAGTACCTGGCAGAATTGATGAAATATTCGTGCGCAAAGGCGATTCGGTTGAAAAAGGCGAATTGATCTTCTCTCTACTAAGCCCTGAGATTGATGCGAAGCTAGAGCAAGCAAAAGCTGGTCAGAAAGCCGCTGGTGCATTAGCACAAGAAGCAGAGAATGGCGCGCGTACTCAACAGATCCAAGCGGCTAAAGACCAATGGTTGAAAGCCAAAGCAGCTGCCGATCTGATGGACAAAACCTACCAACGTGTAAACAACCTTTACAACGATGGTGTGGTTGCCGAGCAGAAGCGTGATGAAGCCAAAACACAGTGGCAAGCGGCGAAGTACACCGAAAGCGCTGCATTCCAAATGTATCAATTAGCGCAAGAAGGTGCGCGTGACGAAACCAAAGTGGCCGCCACTCAAAAAGCGTTAATGGCAGCGGGTGCGGTAGCGGAAGTTGAAGCTTACGCAAAAGACACACAGATCCACAGCTGGTTTAATGGCGAAGTCTCTCAGGTTCTATTGAGCAGTGGAGAACTTGCACCACAAGGCTTCCCTGTTGTGACTGTTATCGACACCAAGGATGCTTGGGCTGTGCTCAATGTTCGTGAAGACATGCTTAAGCATTTCGAGAAAGGCAGCCAGTTTGAGGCGTACCTACCGGCTCTGAATAAATCATTAACTTTCCAAGTAACTCACATCGCCGTAATGGGTGATTTCGCAACTTGGCGCTCAACAGACGCAGCACAAGGCTTCGATTTACGTACTTTTGAAGTAGAAGCGCACCCTGTCGATACGAGCGAAACACTGCGTATGGGCATGAGCCTAGTGGTTGAGCTTTAGGTGACTTATGTCTGCTAACTCTCAATATACTGGATCGCAATCTAGAGGCTTGCAATCAACTGAACATCATAGAGCGAAGAATACCTTGCTTCGGCAGTGGGCGATTGTCCGCAAAGACAAATGGTTGTTGTCTTGCCTAACTTGGATTCCTTTGCTGCTTGCTGCCAGTATCTGGCTGATTTTTTCACAAGGGATCGCTCGTGACTTACCGGTCGCAGTTGTCGACCTTGAGCACAGTCAAATCTCGCAACAGTTCACACGCCTTGTTGATGCGTCACCAACGCTGCAAGTCACTCAGAAATACAGCTCTGCGAGTGATGCGGCGAAAGCGATGATCGAACGTGATATCTATGGTTATGTTGTGATACCAAGGCACTTCGACCGAGACCTTCTGCTCGGCTTGAATCCGCAAGTGTCTGTATTCTATAACAGCCAATTTATCTTAATCGGTAAGCTGGTGAACTCTGCCTTGCTGCAGGCTCAAGGGACTTTTAACGCGCAACTTGAAGTCGTGAAACAGCTGTCACACGGTGATACCACGGTGCAATCCGCATTAGGCCAAGCAGTAACGGTACAAAGCCAGATCACGCCGCTGTTCAACAAGAACACCAGTTATGCACAGTTCTTGGTGTCTGCGGTTATTCCTGCACTGTGGCAGATCATGATTGTGGTGGGCACGATATTGGTTTTGACGGCGAACGTTAGAGCTCGTGGGCTTCACGCTTGGTTATCCAACGCCCCTATGAAGTCACTCGCATCAACATTAACGCCCTACCTTGTCTTGTTTTTGATGTTTGGTATCGCGTTTAGTTTTTGGTTCTATGTGCTCTTAGACTGGCCATTTAACGGCAGCTTTGTGGCATTGACTATTGCCCAACTGCTAACCGTGATCAGTTGTATCATTATGGGTTGTTTGTTTTTCTTCTTAACACTTGATCCAGCAAGGGCGATGAGTTTCGCTGGCGCATTTACGGCACCAAGCTTTGCGTTCATGGGTATTACCTTTCCAGTAACAGACATGAACGCAGCTGCTCAAATTTGGAGAAGCTTATTGCCCGTGAGTCATTACATCGAAGTACAAACGGCGCAGTCTAGTTATGGTGTGAGCGCAGCACAGTCTTTGATCAGCCTCTCTTCTATGTTGTGGTACGCAGTTCCTGCTTTCGTGGTAATGTTGCTAATTAAGAAACACTTGGCGCAATCAACTCTAACTGCACAAGCAGATCCATCTACAAAAGCAGCTATATCTGCAAAAACAACGCCGTCAACACAGCCAGAAGCATCAGCACAACAAGGAGTAAAACGATGAGCTTTACTCAACTGCTCAAGCAAGAACTCTTAGCGGTATTGCGCAACCCTGTCGTGCTTCTTACAGTATTTGGTGGTGTGGTCTTCTATTCATTCTTGTATCCATTGCCTTACGCGAACCAAGTTCCTCAACAACTGAAAGCTTCGGTTGTGAACTTGGATAAGAGTCAAAGCAGCTATCAATTAGAGCGTATGGTGGATGCCACCTCTCAAATCGAATTGGTTCGTCGAGACTCCACCATCGCCGATGCGAAACAAGCCGTACTTAACCAAGAGATTGGTGGGTTCCTCGTCATTCCAGAAAACTTCTATAAAGACTTGCTGCTCGGTAAGAGCCCGACACTTTCTTACGCTGGTGATGCTTCTTACTTCTTGGTCTACGGAACCATTGTTGAAGGGCTTGCCAAGGCCGGTGGTACGTTAGCTGCGCAAGTTAAGGTCAGCCATTTGTTAGTCGAAGGTGTGCCTTTAGAATCGGCAGCCAAAGGTTACAGTGTATTCAGCTTGAACCTGAAACCAACGTTTAATAGTCGCATGGGATACATCGATTACGTAGTTCCAGCCGTCTTTGTTTTGATCCTGCAACAAACCTTAGCCATGGCTTCTGGTTTAGTTGGCGCGACCCAAAATGCTCAATCGACATTTGGTTACTGGAGTAAGACCTCTCCAGCGAAATTGATGCTTGCCCGCTGTTGTACCTTAGTCGGCATTTATTACCTGTTGTCGATGTACTACTTCGGCGCTAGCTTTTCGATGTATGGGATAAACCAGATCGCCTCAACAACACAGATCTTAACCTTACTTCTGCCCTTCTTACTGGCCAGTTGTTTGATAGGGATTTTGATTGGTGAGTTAGTACCACGAAGAGAACTCGTCACGGTAGTAGTGTTAATCAGTTCAATGCCACTGATCTTCTCTTCAGGTTTTATCTGGCCAGTTGAAATGATGCCTGAATGGTTAGTTCTGTTATCACAGCTATTCCCAAGCACACCGGCTATCCAAGGCTTCTTAGCACTTAATCAGATGGGTGCATCTTGGCAAGAAGTGGCATCTCAATGGACATTACTCTGGGGACAAGTTTTGTTGTGGGGTTCGTTATTGGCACTTAAGCTCTACCACAAATCCAGCAAAAGCACGGTTGGCAATAGCAATAGTGATCGAGCCGTTTAGTTTTATGTGCTATCGGAAAGTAGTCATGCTTTCCGCTCATCAAAAAAGCTCTTATAAAGGGCTTTTTTAATATCCTAAGATCCGAATACACTTTCAGCCTTAGAATGTTTATACACCTCGAAAACATATCGAATACTCGAAATCCCCTACGCGCCCTCTATGTCCCCCTCTATGTCCCGACAGCCCATCACTCTGAATTATCCTTCACCCGCCCCTAAAACAACTACTGCATATACTTTTCTCGGCCTAAAAAGCATCGACTTATTCCCAAATGATGACAAAACCCGAACAATTGTAAATTTATTGTAAAAATTTCTTTGTTGGCATTATTTTTATGTATAGGATTATCAGTAGGACTTGGTAGCCCGAATACCATAGTCTTATTGGTGCACATACCAAAAGGATATCCATACAAAGCAAGATCAGTACTTATATTTATTTCGTTTTTCGACCTAGCTACAGCCGTTTATGTTGCCGTCGAATGAAGTAGATAAACCACTGAGATATACAAATCAAATAGAAAACAAACACAACAGCAACAAACATAATTTATTAAAAAGACAGGGAAAACCATGAAAAACATACGTGAATTATTTTTTGGGTTTATATTATTGTTTAGTTCCAGTGCATTTGCAGAAGAAGGATCATTTAACCAAGCTATCAGCAACTTAAGTCAAAGTGTTGATGGGTTTTTCAACGACTACACAGGATGGTTCGTTGGACTCATATTTAAAAGTGTACCGGTTGGCGAAGCCAACTTCCCTATTATTGTTGGCTGGTTATTACTCGCTGCGTTGATCTTTACTGTTTACTTTGGCTTCGTTCAATTTAAGCGAGTCGGTATGGCTGTAGATATCATTAGAGGCAAGTACACAGACCCTAACTCAATAGAAGACGGCGAAGTTTCCCATTTTCAAGCTTTAGCTACTGCCCTTTCTGGAACCGTCGGGCTTGGTAACATTGCCGGTGTGGGTGCTGCACTTGCGATTGGTGGCCCTGGCGCGACATTCTGGATGATCTTGTGTGGCCTTCTGGGTATGGCTTCTAAGTTCTGTGAGTGTACCTTAGGTGTGAAATACCGAACTATCCTACCTTCAGGTGTTGTTTCGGGTGGTCCAATGTACTACCTAAGCCAAGGTCTGGGTGAAAGAGGTTTAGGCGGACTAGGTAAAGTGCTCGCTATTGGTTTCGCATTAATGTGTATTTTGGGCGCATTGGGCGGCGGTAACATGTTCCAAGCTAACCAAGCACACGCCATGTTAACTTACGCATTTGATGTACCAAGTGAATACGGTGTGATCACTGGCCTTGTACTTGCTTCTTTAGTTTTCTCTGTGATTGTTGGTGGTATGCCTTCTATCGCATCGGTAACGGAAAAAGTTGTTCCTTGGATGGCTGCTCTGTATATCGGTATGGCTCTGATTGTTATCGGTTCTAACCTTGATCAAGTCGGCCCTGCGTTCAGCGCAATCTTTACAGGTGCATTTACTGGTGAAGGTGTTGTTGGTGGATTTATTGGTGCGTTAATTCAAGGCTTGAAACGTGCAACGTTCTCGAACGAAGCAGGTGTAGGTTCAGCAGCTATCGCTCACTCAGCGGTTAAAACAAAAGAACCAATCACCGAAGGTCTAGTATCACTATTAGAACCGTTCGTTGATACGGTAATCATTTGTACAATGACCGCATTGGTTATCACTATTGCTGGCTTAAACGTAGGTCCATTCGATGGTTCTGGTTTAACGGGCGTAACGCTGACTGCTGCATCGTTTACTGAAACGGCAGAAGTATTCAAATACACACTCGCTCTCGCAGTAATCATGTTTGCGTTTTCTACCATGATCTCTTGGTCGTACTACGGTCTTAAAGCTTGGACTTACCTATTTGGTGAAGGCAAAACAACAGAGCTGATTTTCAAAGTGATGTTCTGTGTGTTTGTTGTTATTGGTGCCACGATTCAATTTGGTGCGGTAATCGACTTCTCTGATGCGGCTATCTTTGCGATGTCTATCTTCAACATTCTTGGTCTGTACTTCTTGATGCCAGTTGTGAAGAAAGAACTGCAATCGTTTGTTGCTCGTGTGAAATCAGGCGAAATCAAAACGTATGAGAAATAACGTTTAGTGGAATGAGGTTTTGCTCTAGTAGCTAACTGCATTCTAAGAAACGACACAGCTCTAAAAACGAAACTGTTCTAAAAATTTTTGTAAGACCCTTTGCTTGAGAAAGCGAGAACAGGACTGCAACTTATCCAAAATCCCTACCAGCTTGGCTTGTGGGGATTTTTTATGTCTGAACGATTAGGCGAATAACTACCTTCAATGCCCTGCTCACTCTTTTCACCCTTTTCACTCTGTTCATCATCGTGTTCAACATCGACACGACGAACCAACTCTTCTACTTTGATCATCTCTTTTTGCGCTAATGGCGAGCGACAATCATCGAAACAATAAGCTATGGTGCAGTTCTCACAAAGATACTCTGGCATCACTCCATCCCTTGTCGTCAAAGCAGCCAAATGCGAGCTAGCAATCGACTGCGTGTTCATCCTGAACAACACTATTATGCAGCGACTCTGAGCTGAAAATATGTATGCAAAGTCATTTAATAGACAACAAGTAACATATCATTGTGGATATACGTAACTATTCACAAATATCTAAGCAAACAATGAAAACACTTAAATAATCAATAATGAGAACGCACCGGATCTATGCTCTCGACAAACGCAAAACGCCCACATCACGTGTGTGATGTGGGCGTTTCAATATTTAATGCAAAACTAACGTTAGGTTGGTAAAGCCTTCGGCTTATAGACCCATCTCTTCAGTGAGCGTTTTGATCTGCTTGAGATCCATGGTGTGGACTTCAATCATTTGTCTTATATCACTCAGTCGAGAGTTAGCGTTATCTTGCTTCTCACACGCGTCAGATTTCGCATCCCATGATGTGCCATCTAAGTAAACATCACACGCTTTCTTAAGAGAACCAAGATTCTGCTCGAGTTGATCTCTTTCTTTCTCAAGTTTTTCAAGTTCTTGAGAAATCTGTAATTCTTTTCGGAAAACTTCACGCGCACGCTCAAACAAAGTCGATTGCATGTCAGCCTGACGATTAAGTTTCTGGTTGTCTTGCTGAGTTTGCTCTAACGTTTGCTTCTGTTCATTTAGCTGTTGCTCTAACGAGTAGTTCGCCTTCTCTAAAACCGAAGACTGCTTCGCTAATTCCTGGAGCTCTTTTTGATGCTCTTCCGTTTGTTTCACTAGAGCGGCTTCTACTTTCGCATCGAATTCGGTATCAACTTTTGCCACTTTAGTTTCAACGGATGTCATCAACTGTGCTCTGCTGTCATGCAGTTCTTGATAACGAGTTTCGAGTACCTGATAAGTGGACTCCCACTTCGAAGCCGTGATTGTAGAACCGATCAAGCCACCTAACGCCAAACCTATAACCGCAGCAATGCCGATATAAAGCTGACTGCGCTTATCGCGTTCTTCAATAACAACCACTTCATCTTGTTCGCTTTGTCCAGATTGCTGGTTCACTAGCGGGTACTCCCAAAAATTTGTTTAACGTTACACGGTCACTGATACTGATACTTTAAGCTCAACTAAACCTATTGCCCAAGCCAGAAGCACTTGAGCTTTGCTAACACGTTTATCCTATCTGCTCACAGACAGATTTAACGAGTTAACTCCGAAATCATCAGGCTGGCAGTATACAAAAGGAAGCTGCTAACGATAACAATCACTACCCATTTTTGCAGTTTTTCGTTTGTCCGGTAACGAAACAGCACAAATGCCAAAGCCAATAAAAAAACAATCGCTATTAATCGAGTCATAACTCCTCCTTGTTTCTCTATTTTATACCATTTAAATAAGCAAGTTACGTCAGAGACTCGTTGTTTGATCATTTAGTTGAACAACATTTGAGCAAACAGATATTTTGTAGCTGACATCACATTTTATATGATCTAGGATACGCCTACAGATTACCTAATTATTTAGGTAATTGTTCCGATGAAGACTGCAGGAGAGTGGTTTTTAACTAAATATTAACATTTAGTTAGATAAACCCGCCGAAGAAGTAAATCTTTCAGGCGCTTTGTGCTGGAGAAATCCAGAAAAGTGAGGACTGTCGTTGGAGGAACCTCTGGAGAGAACCGTACTACTTTTTTTGTAGCAAGCGGTCGCCGAAGGAGCAAGCTTAGTGCCCGTTACTTATCTATAAGTGATTCGCTAAGTGAAACTCTCAGGCAAAAGGACAGAGGAGTGGAAAGCAACAGCCTTAATTAACAAAAGAATTCTATCTAGAAATCCGTATGTATTAAGTAGTGCTATCGATCCCTGTGATCTGCACTGCCTTCCCTCTTCTCCTTAAATTTTTAATTTATTAAGGGGAAACTATGAACCATCTACAAGCTACACTTCAAACCATCAACCAATTCGTTTGGGGACCACCACTGCTTATTCTGCTAGTGGGAACGGGGATCTACTTTACTTTTCGCTTAGGCTTACTCCAGTTTAGACACCTTCCAACTGCACTAAAAATGGTGTTCACCAAAGACAAGTCCGGTACGGGTGACGTATCGAGTTTCGCCGCTTTGTGTACAGCACTTTCCGCAACTATTGGTACAGGTAATATCGTAGGTGTAGCGACCGCAATCAAGATTGGTGGCCCTGGTGCCCTATTCTGGATGTGGCTTGCCGCTGTATTTGGTATGGCGACCAAATACGCAGAATGTCTACTTGCCGTTAAATACCGTAGAACCGATAGCAATGGCGAAATGGTTGGCGGCCCAATGTACTACCTGCAATACGGTGTCGGCTCACGAATCTTAGCGGTAATGTTCGCTATCTTCGCGTTAGGTGTTGCCTGCTTCGGTATTGGTACCTTCCCACAAGTTAACGCTATCTTAGACGCGACTGAAATTTCATTTGGTGCTTCTCGTGAAATGTCTGCTGTCGTTCTTACGATATTGGTGGCAGTGGTAACCCTTGGTGGCATTCAATCTATCGCTAAGGTCGCAGGAAAAGTCGTTCCTACCATGGCTATCATGTACATCGTCGCGTGTTTAAGCGTTCTGGTTTCCAATGCCGACCAACTACTCAATGCTATTACCCTTGTTGTGACCTCTGCGTTTACCAACACCGCTGCAACCGGTGGTTTCTTTGGTGCAAGCATCATGCTTGCTATCCAATCAGGTATCGCTCGTGGTGTATTCTCGAACGAATCAGGCCTAGGTAGTGCGCCTATGGCAGCAGCAGCGGCTAAAACGGACTCGTGCGTGAAGCAAGGCCTTATCTCGATGACAGGTACCTTCTTTGACACCATCATCATCTGTACGATGACAGGCTTGGCGCTTATCTTAACGGGTGCTTGGCAAACCGACCTCTCTGGTGCAGCGATGACCACTAATGCATTCGCTGTGGGTTTAAACGCCGATACTTTAGGTCCAATGTTAGTTTCGATTGGCTTAATCTTCTTTGCGTTTACAACGATTTTAGGCTGGAACTACTATGGTGAGCGCTGTGTTGTTTTCTTGCTGGGTACTAAAGCGGTTCTACCTTACAAAATCATCTTCATTGCGTTGGTGGCTTCTGGTGCATTCCTAAAGCTCGACATGATCTGGCTGATGGCGGATATCGTGAACGGCCTAATGGCTATTCCTAACCTAATCGGTCTTATCTTGTTACGCCACGTTGTCATCGAAGAAACAAAGCTATTCTTCAAACCTTTAACTTCTTCAAATGATTGTGAAGCCGTTAAAGCATAACTTGAATTGATTGAATACAAAGCCCGCACTCAACTGCGGGCTTTTTATTTTCATCACATAGCGAAACGTCTTAAATTATTATGCAGCATATATGCCCTTATAAATAACAAGAATATTAAATCGACCACTATGCGATTTAATAAAGAAGATAGAAGACTACTAAAAAGAACACTAATAAAACCAACACTTAATTAGATATTACTTATATTTAACAGATTGTGCGTAGGTGTCAGGCGTTTTGTAACAAACATATTAAATTTCTTTTCGTTTCAACGACACAAAAAACCAGAAGAATAAAACATGTGACTTTAATTCATATATTAGTCAGTTTATAGTCATCTACATTGTAGAGAGAATTATAATAAAAATAAACGTTGGCTATATGATCAGATTCGACCCGATTAAAAACCGTATTTATAACGATGAACGTTCTATTAAAGTAGGATACCGTGAAACTCGGGGCCTGGAGTTATTACATAAAAACTCACCCGATATTGTTAACAAACAAGATATTATTAGCTTCGCTTGGGGAAACGAGTTCATAGGGGATACGTCACTAGCGAAAAGTATAAGTTTACTGCGCCAAGGGTTCGTTAGATTAGGCATCAAAGAAACCCCAATCGTCACCGTTCCTAAGGTGGGCTATCGCCTTATCGATGAGTGCGTGGTAATCGACTCCCCCATCAATAATGCAGCCACAACTCCCCTTGCTGATGCGAGCAACCTGATACCCGTCGGCAATAACGGTATTGCTATCGGTGCAGCTGTTGCAGTCGAACCTAAGCCTAACCCTAAACAAAGTTCGTCGGCTTACTTTCCCACTGCTGAAAACCGAAACAAGTTGTGCTACTTCACCACTGGCTGCTTACTGTTGGCATCAGCGTTATTGGCTTTTGCTAAGGTTAATGAGAGAAACCTCAGCGATATCAACCCCGTTAACCGGCTCAGCGAGCAATGGATAGGTCAAATACAAGTTTTCCAAGCCCCTGAAATGGCGATGACGCCAGAGCTAGAAAGCATTCTCTATCAGTATCAATGTGATTGCGTGGCGTACATTAGCGAAGAAGCGGAATATTCTGAGCTCTCTATTCTGAACAAAGCCACACGCCAGTCCGTCAACATCTTTTACACGCCAACCCAACTAGATCAAGCCAGTACCGAACTGGCCCTATTCCTAGAAAGAGGTCAATTATGATGCCAATCGTTGCGCTCACTTCTGCATTCGTTTTATTGGTTGGCATATGGAGTATCCCTTCGCCCCAACCAAAAGAAGAGCATCGCTACCAACATAGCGTGGTGGACCTGATAGTGAATGACAATGTATTACGTACCGACGGATTAACGAAAATAAGTAACAACAAGGTGCTGCACCTGATGTCCGTTCAAGACGACAACATGCCCGACCCACTTGTTCTGCGATTCAGAGGAACAGCCCGTCCTTCTCAATCACTTTTCTTTTCTATTTCTGGCACCATTGACTTAGTCTCTGTGCAAAAAATAAATAAAACAATGAATGACAGCCGATTGGCGCCTTACCTGTTAATCAACAATGACCCATTAACGGTAAAGATTGATATCTTAAGTTCGAATGATTTATTTGCCATCATTAAAACGTGTAATACAGGCCGAACGCAACTTCTGGCCAAACGATAATTAGAGATAGTTTAACCACTAGCAACAAGTGCCCTATTATCAAGTAGCAAGCTTTTCCGATATTACACATAAAAAACGGATGGTTATTTTCATTATTTTATCAGTAATACAATTATTACAGTCTTCCTTCATAGACAGAACCTTAAGCACTAAGCTCAGCGTAAATTCCGTCTAACGTAATGTTTTCTTTAGACTTCCTCTGCGCGGACTTTTGAGCGTTCCTTGATATATAACTGGTAGCCCATTCGATTTTATTGCTGATTTCTGACCATGCGCCATGACTGATACATTCAAATATTGGTAACAGCCAGACATCCACATTTTTTGCCGCTTTAAACAATGAGACCGATGGCATTATCTGAAGCGCAATACTACGCCTAATGATCAGCGCAAGTAAACTGGCCCAGATGAGCCCATCAACGATGGCCTTTTGTGCGGTGACAAATCGTTGCCAGTTGGTGTGAGACTTTAACTCTTTAAAAAGCAGTTCCACCTGCCATCGACAGCGGTAGATCGCCATGATGTCATCGGCAGTAAAGGTGTCTGAAGGTAAGTTAGTTATCCAAATGCAGAATCGTTTTTCTTCAGCAAACCATCGTCGCACGACTCTAAACTCTTGTTTACCTCGACGGACTTTTAGGTCAAGGACCTGCGAACGGTTGGTACCTCGAGTAATGTCTTTCAGCTTCTTCCCTTCTAGCTTAGGCAGCAGTCGCCCCTTGCCGTTCCTTGCCTCAATAATCATAGGGTTCAGAGACTTAGCACCTCGGACAATATAGAATCCGCCATGCTGTTCAAGCTCTCGAAAGAAGTGGAAATCAGGATACCCTGCGTCAGCTAACAGCAATTTGTTGTTCATCGTTTTGGGCTCAGGTAAAAAATCTCTTTCTGATGCCGTATCAGCGCTGATGTTCATCGCGACTGGAGAAAAGCTTTTCAACGACATTGTCATATGACATTCAACCGCTGCAGGGTTACGTTTAAATCGACTCGGATAAACATCCGCCAGGTCACGATGGATGTGGAAAGAGTTGCCATCTTGAAGCAGTACATCATCAAAGGTGTCGAGCTTATTTGGTAGACCGACATTCTGCTGGCGAGAAAATTGAGCTATTGCTCGCATAACAAGTTGCCGCATGAAATTAGGAAACTCATTTTTCCTCAACTGGTTATGGTAAGGCTTGTATGCCACGGCACCTTCAGGGCTCAAGCACATCCCATTGAATTGTCGCAGTAAATCCGCAATGGAAGTGCAGTTTCCTTTGCTTAACGCGGCCACTAAGCTAATGACTAGCTGCTCGGGTAATATCGCCCGACACCGTTTCATCAGGCCAGTACTTCTCGCCATTTTTTGGAGGGTGTCAGCATTAAAGAATTGCTTAAATTGCTTCTGTAAGGAGATAATCGTCATCGGCTTCACTATTGATGTAGGTAGTTTGTTTGGCGACGATTATCTGATCATAAATGAAGCCTTTTTTCTATCTAAATAAACAAGTTAGCTCTTAAGATCCTGTCTATGAGTCTTCCTTACTTTAAGTGTTTGCATTTTAAAACCGATAGCAAAGCAAAATATTCAAGTTAGATTTTTACTCTTTGTCACTCACTACCTGCCCACCTTAAAACTACGAGTATTGTGAATGGTTATACCTGTTCTTCTAATTAACCATTCATACAAACGCCAAAAATAACGTCAAATAATTTTGACGTCTAAGCCCGAATAATGGGCCTTCATTTTTCTAAAAACGGTTTGAGCCCCATCAAACAATTTACGTTCAGTTGCATACTCTTTCACTGTAAAAACACTAATGACAATACAAGCCATTGAATTAACTGGGTAATTTAATTCAACCCTTTTCAGTATCTATCTATTTATCAACATGAAAAAGTGAACTTGTCTTGTTAACTGCACGGCACACAAAACATTATCAAAATAGAAAAATTACAAATGAGGGAATTGTTAATGATCACAGTAAACAGAAGTCTCTTAGCAACCGCAGTGTTGTCTGTTCTATCAACCGGTGAAAATGCGAAGATTTACCCAGACCAAATAGTGTTTGACCAACTTGGTGAAGATGTCTGTCGCTCTGGTTATCGTCCTATAGACCGTTATGAAGCAGAAGAGCAGAAGAGTACTTTGGTCGCTCGCATGGGCACTTGGCAGATCACCGGGTTAAAAGGAAACTGGGTAATCATGGGGCCGGGTTATCATGGCGAAATTAAGCAATCAAGCAGTGGGTCAACGTTCTGTTACCCAAACAACGACCAATCTGAAATCCCTAACTATTCCGCCAAATCGGTTCAGGAAGGCAGCGAAATCGATGTTCAGTATGAATTAGTGAACAACCGTAACGACTTTGTACGCCCATTAAGCTACTTAGCCCACAACCTAGGTTACGCTTGGGTTGGCGGTAATAACAGTCAGTACGTGGGCGAAGACATGACGATAAAGCGCTCTGGCAACAGTTGGGTAATACAAGGAAATAACAATGGCTCTTGTAGCGGCTATCGCTGTGATGAAAAAACCAAAATCACCGTCGACAATTTTGCCTACACCGTTAACGACGACAACTTTTGGCATGGTGATGTTGTCGAGTCGGATCGTGAACTAGTGAAAACGGTTTACGCGACGGCAAGAAACAACAGCAACATCGCGCAACAAGTGGTGGTAGACCTAAAAGTAGACGAATCAACAAACTGGTCGAAAACGAACAGCTACGGATTCTCACAGAGCGTTCAAACAGAGAACACCTTCAAGTGGCCTTTGGTTGGCGAAACTAAGCTCACCGTTAAGTTCGAGGCTAACCAAAGCTTCGCTGAAACAAATGGCAACTCCACTAGCGAACAAGTAACACTTCAAGCTCGTCCTATGGTTCCTGCGAATTCGGAGCTACCGATTCGAGTTGAGCTGTATCGTTCAAGCATCTCTTACCCGTACCGATTCAACGCCGATATTAGCTACGATGTTGAATTCAACGGCTTCCTTCGTTGGGGTGGCAACGCGTGGCACTCTCATCCAGATAACCGCCCGTACAAGGCTCATACCTTCACCATGGGCCGTGGCAGCAGTGAATCTGCCGACATTCGCTACCAATGGGATCACCGTTACATCCCAGGTGAAACTAAATGGTGGGATTGGGGCTGGGCGATTAAAGAAGCTGGCTTATCAAGCATGCAATACGCGACTGGCGGAAGCTTACGCCCCTTCCACTCTTACGTGTCTGGAGATTTCTACGCTGAATCTCAATTTGCAGGTACTATCGAAATTGGACAAGCAACACCAATTACTAACAATCTACGCAGCAAAAGAAGTACTGATTCCGTCAACGAATCTACTGAGCGCATTGGCGACATCGAAGTTACCACCAACTTTAACGCAGATGAGTTGAGTGACTTAGGTTTCGAAGGTGCTGAGATGAACATTAGCGTCGTTGAATAACTGCGCTGTAGAATAAGATCGGTACAAAGATCTACCAGTAATAAAGCACAAAGCCCACGACACATCGTGGGCTTTCATATATTCATGTTCAACTGAAAACGGTGAACTACACAGGCTCTTCCATCAGAAGCTTAACACCCAGCCCAACCAGCACCATGCCCGTCACGCCTTCCATCCACTTCATAAAACTCGCGTTTTTGAGCAAATTTTTAGCCGAGTTAAGCGCGCCAGCCAAACCACATTGCCATACCATCGCAATCATAAAGTGTACCGAAGCCATCAACATAGATTGCAATAAAGGCGAACCTTCAGGGTTTACAAATTGAGGTAAAAAGGCCAGATAGAAAACTGCTGTTTTTGGGTTAAGAACGTTAGACAGAAAGCCTTCACGCAAAGAACGCTTTGCACTGTAAGCCTGCTGAGCTTGTTCTCCGACCTTCAAACCGCCACCGTTTTTCATCAACGCTCGCAAACTGCTTAAGCCAAGCCAGATGAGGTAAACCGCACCTACCATCTTAACGGCTTGAAAGAGTTCAGCGGATTGGGCGAGGATTGCAGATATACCCACAGCAGAGAAAAACGCGTGTACATACAAGCCGCTACAAATACCAAAGCTCGTCATACAACCGTCAGCTAAGCCAGAGCGGCTAGTATTGCGAATCACCAAAGCCGTATCTAAGCCCGGCGTTAGCGTTAAAATAGTGATGGCAATTAGAAATGCCTCAAAGTTCAAAATATCCATATCATTGTCATTTTTGTTCAGCGATCTATCATCAATACCGTGTATCTGAACAATTCGCAAGCAACAATTGCCACCAGCTATACAACTCACTGATTTTGTGCACAATAGAACAGTTTGATTTGTTAAGAAATAGTAAATTCAAGGCATCGTACCGCCTCATGCTTTTCTTGCTATATCTTCGACTGCGAAGGTCGGCGTCATTAAAAAGCCAAGCCATAATCAAAGTACACGAGATGAACCTTAACGCTGACGCAGCCCTAAGGATCATTTAAAGAAACCAAATTAAGAGTAGTCAAATGAGCGCATTCAAAAAACTAGTCGAACACTCTCAAAAATGTTCACGCTTTCAACACCTAGCTTCTATTTGTGGTTGGGACCAAGCTTCAATGATGCCAGCAGGTGGTAACCAAGCTCGTAGTGAAGCGATGGCCGAGCTTTCTGTTCATATTCACGGCTTAATGACTCAACCACAGCTTGGCAATTGGATTGCAGACGCTGAAAATGAAGCGCTGAACACTGAGCAACAATCGTCACTTCGTGAAATAAAACGCCAGTGGCAACAAGCAAACCTACTTCCAGAAAAACTGGTTGAAGCGAAATCTCTATCGGGTTCAAAATGTGAACATGCGTGGCGTAGCCAACGCGGTAACAACGACTGGGTTGGATTCGAAAAGAACTGGCGTGAAGTGGTTGAGCTTTCTCGTGAAGAAGCGCAGATTCGCGCAGACGCAGCCAATCTAACGCCTTATGATGCGATGCTGGATATTTATGAACCGGGCACCAGCTCTACTTCACTTGATACCCTATTTGCAGACGTTAAAACTTGGCTTCCAGGTTTAATTGATGAAGTGATCGAAAAACAATCGAGCGAGCAATTTAACGCACCATCAGGTATCTATTCGACCGAGAAACAGAAAGCACTGGGTTTAGAAGTCATGAAGCTGCTTCAGTTCGATTTTGAACACGGCCGATTGGATGAAAGTGTTCACCCATTCTGTGGCGGCGTCCCTTCAGACGTGCGTATCACAACACGCTATGACGAAGCGGAATTCGTTCAAAGCTTAATGGGTATTGTGCATGAAACAGGCCACGCACGTTACGAACAAGGCTTACCAAAACACCTAGCAGGACAACCAGCGGGGGAAGCTCGTTCTATGGGCATTCATGAATCTCAATCTTTATTCTTCGAGATGCAAGTCGGCCGCAGCGACCCGTTCATTGGACACTTAGCGAACTTGGCTGGTCAGCAATTCTCAGGCTCAGAATTTGAGAAAGAAAACTTCCAGAAGATCTACACGCGCGTGAAGAAAGACTTCATCCGTGTCGATGCTGATGAACTCACCTACCCTGCACACGTTATCCTGCGTTACGAGATTGAGCGTGACTTGATCAACGGCAAGATCAAACACACTGACGTGCCAGAGTTATGGAATACCAAGATGCAGTCTTACCTTGGTTTAAGCACTCAAGGTAACTTCACTAACGGCTGTATGCAAGACATCCACTGGACAGATGGTAATCGAACACTCATCACAAAAAGACAACCCACTGAAAAAAAAGGGAAAAGAGCAAACAACTACAACTATAGAGATGGTTGCATGCAAGACATTCATTGGTGTGATGGGAGCTTTGGGTACTTCCCAAGTTATACTTTAGGAGCTATGTACGCAGCTCAATTTATGGCTGCGATGCGCAAAACAATCGATGTGGATGATGCAATCCGCAGTGGTAATTTAAGTCCTATCTTCGCTTGGTTAAGTAAAAATATCTGGAGTAAGGGAAGCTTGCTGACAACCGATGAACTGGTTAAAGCGGCTACAGGTGAAGTATTAAATCCTGAGCACTTTAAGAACCATCTTAAATCTCGCTATTTGGGTTAAATTAGTTTTCACAAGTAGTATACGGGTTTAGGAATTTCCTAGACTCGTTTCATGGATTTCAGCGATCGTTTATAGTTATGGAAAAACAAAAGCAGTATGAAGAGCCTCTTAGTCGCACACATCAACAACACCAAAGTTGGCCATCTAACCAGACTTGACGACGGCAGTCTGCAATTTTGCTATGACGATAATTGGTTAGATGAGCCGAATGCCTACCCAATTTCACTATATCTTCCACTTCAAAGTCAACCGCACATAGGTGACCCTGTAGCAAAATATTTTGATAATCTGTTACCCGACCTAACTTCAACACGTGAGAACATACAGCGGCGCTTTAGCACCGACTCCACAAATACCTTCGACTTATTGCATGCAACTGGTCGAGACTGCGTAGGCTCATTATCATTAGTGCCTGAAACTGAAATTAAGGATAGTGTAGCTCCAACCAAGTTGGAGCCACTTTCAGTTGATGATTTGCGCAGTATCATAACTGCTCATAAGCAGCAGAACCCACTTGGCATGATCAATAAGCATGACTTCCGCATCACAATATCAGGGGCGCAAGAGAAAACCGCACTACTTAAGATTAAAAATGATTGGTTTTTACCCAATTTGGATTATCCAAGTACTCATATTCTCAAATTTCCGATTGGCGTTATTCATCAACCATTCGCTACACTAGACATGACCGAGAGCGTTGAAAATGAGTACTTCTGTATCAAACTAGCAGAAGCAATGGGGTTCAAAGTACCTAGCGTAGAGATATTAGACTTTGATAATGTGAAATCTTTAGTTGTTGAACGGTTTGATCGTGCATGGTCTGCAAGTACAGGTTCGCTTATAAGATTAGCTCAAGAAGATATGTGCCAAGCATTGTCTTTACCCACCAGCATGAAATATCAAGCTGACGGAGGAATTGGTATTGTAGAAATAATGCAGCTATTGAACAGCTCCACTAACGCAGAGAAAGACCGTGATAACTTCATGCGCTTCCAAGTTTTTCAATGGTTGATAGGCGCAACCGACGGTCATTCAAAAAACTTTTCAATTTTTATTGAGACCAACGGTGCTTATAGACTAACACCTTTCTACGACATTATGTCAGCCTATCCCGCATCAAATGGCAAAGGTATAAACACGCGTAAACTAAAGTTAGCTATGTCTCTCAAATCCACTTCAAGCGGCAATAAGTGGCATCTAGAAAAGATTTATCCCCGTCACTTTATTGCAACAGCAGAAACTGTTGGTTTCTGCACAATTCGAATGCAAGAGATACTTGACGAGTTTGTTGAGTCCTTTCCGAATGCTATTGACCAAGTAGTTAGCCACCTACCCAACGGCTTTCCTGCTCAAATCATAGATTCCACTGTCAGCAACTCGCTTAGAATTCTTGGCAAAATAAAGCTCTAGCCGATCAGGGGATAGCGGTTTTTGAAAAATTTTGAAAAAATGAGTCTGGACAAACCAGATCTAGCCACAACCAGCTACCTCGAAGATGGACAGAAGTGAGTTAACGTAAATACTCTACGACTTCGCTCTCAGGTAAATGAACTGAAGCTCTATTTTTTGTGTAAGAGGGCTTTTAGATCGTGGCCAAAATGATTTTTTATCAGGCTATATGATTTGCCTATAGGTGATGTTCCAAGTGCACTAATATTAAGCTCTTTAACCTCTTTCTTACTGAATAAACCATGAAACTCAGAGCTTTTGCTAAATATCACACGTTCTAATGAAAATCCCTTCGAATTAAATTGATCTGCACTCAAGTCGATGATGTAACCATTGTACTCTATCCAAGCATGTGACAATTGTTGATTATCGCCCAAACCGCGAGCTGAAACATATTTGCACTCAATGCCAAATTTAATAAATAGATGCATAGCCGCTAATAGAGCCGTATCTCCACAACAGCCTGTAGGGAATTTAGTTAAGCATGCTCTAAAAGCTGTACCACTTGGGAACCAACTTTTAGGAGTACTTTCTAGCGCATTTCGTAAGAATAGCAACTCACTAAAAATATCTGAATTCTCATTCATAATAATCCTTTATATAATGATGTCTTGTTATGGCTGAAAGAAAAAAGAAACGCATTGCTATTCTCTATTGAAGTTTTTAAATATTTTTTACTCGACTTAATATGCTGTCATAACAACGCGTATATCCGTATAAACTTCCCATGCGATTTAGAGAATCCCGACGTGGTGAATACGTCTCAAGTAATTCAAACTTGCTGTGAAATGGAGATTCTGATGCAACGATAAAATCTTCATCAACTTCAGAAAACTGATGTGCTGTTAAATCAATAATCAAGTCATTTACGACAACCCAATAGTGAATTGAGCTTTCAAATTGGTTGCGTGTATACACAACATCTTTTATACCTTCTGATTCAAGATAAAGCGCTAGCATCTGACTTGTTGCTTCACATGAACCATAAGGAAAATCACTAAGCTCGGTTTCAATAAAGTCCGCCTCGGTGAGTTCCAAAATAAGTGCTTCTCTAAATACTTTCACTAACTCGGCTATCAAACCATTCTCCTTTTTACCAATACGACAAGTTTCTGTTTTTATATTTATCACCAACGAAGCAAGTGAATCTCAAGCCCACCTGCAACTTTTGTCTCGATAGTAGTTGGTCGTCGATTAAAATACACAAGCAATTCAAACTCATGCCCAAATTTATGGTCTTTGCCGAATGGTCCATATATCGCTTTAAAATCATGCTTTAATGGAGTTTCGATAACGTAGACTTTGCTATGTTTTCCATACCCATTTTTTAACGCATGGTAGACCGCGATATATGGTGATAACGTGGTTGAGACGGGGTGTGTCCATGCATCATTTTGATTATCAGAACACACCCCACGAAACAAAAGTTGACCTTTTGGCAATAAAACCCCTTTTTCTCGAATTTCCTTTTTCAACTCAGAGTACCGATGAAAATCAAATTTTTTGTATTCTCTCTGATAGCTGTTAAACACTGGAGTATAAATATTGCGCTGTCTAATATCTTGCCAATTATCTAAAACTAAGGATGATTCAAGGGTACTTTCAAGCTCAATCTGAGTTCTCGGCTTACGATAGTTGTTGGGAGCTATTTCGTAACATACATTTTCAGCGAATATTTCTAGGACACTATCTAGTCGGCCATCCCAGCCTATACAAGAAAAATCAAACCTACCAATACTCATTATTTACCTCAGTGATACAGCACTTGCGTCTTGTAGTGTAGTGACATAGTGAACTTAGCAATCGAATTAAGCATCTGTTTTTACTATACTTGCCTACAAATTGAATTACTAAATGTAAGTCAATTTGTATTTCTATCCATTGAGTCAGCTCAGATCAAGCTGAATCGAAGATGGAAAAAAGTGAGTCAGTGTCCTCATTAGATTAGTAATCCATGGATTACTTCAAGTACAGGAGACTTCACCAGAAAAAGGCAAGACCTGCGCCGTTAGATAGCTTTCATTTTTGCGAGAAGGTTTAGTATTAAAGCGTCTACTTCTTCCGATTGAGCGGGTACAATTGTATCTGATGATGAAGACTTGTAACCGTAGGTACTTTGGCACAACTCATTTGAAGCTAAGGTCGCACAAAGGCTGCTATCATCTGTAAAACCAATAGCTTCAAACACAACCATTGCCCCGATAAATAGCAGTGAGAGTAAACTAGTAAAAAACTGAAGACGTATCTTCCAAAGTAAGGCCCCCTTAGCCTTATCAGTCAATGGCGCTTTATTCTTTTGTTTTTCATGGCTGTATGATTCTTGTTTCATCTTAGAATCGATTACAACTTCAAATGCCTTGTAGCAAAAAAACGCACTGACCATGACAAACATTATGGACAAGATAAGCAGAATACTTGTAAGAAATAGCTTTGCATTCGCCCCTATTGCGGCAGTAAAAGCAAGTATGGCAATAAGAGTCAAAAGTAAGTGTTTTGAGAAATCGAGAATGCTATCTACCATTACGCTACCTCATTGAGATCGCTTTGGTTCAATTTCAGAACAAGATCCACTACTACTTTTTTCATTGTTCTTGCGTCTTTACTATTTTTTATAAGGAGCAATAGACCTCCTAGGCGAAAGCTATCTTCAATACTCGCTTCTGCAAGTACTTCGAATATCTTATTGAATTTACTGAAACCGCGCTTTTTAAATCGCTCCAGATCTCCATCATCTGTATGCTGAAGGATAAGTTCGCCCACTTTATTAAGGTTGACACCTTTATCAACGGTATGGGCTTTTAACATTCCCTTATATGGTGTAGTCATATGACCATATATTCGAGTGAAATCAAAAATATTAGCGTAAAACCTAACAGTTTTTGTTTTCATTTTTTGAGGGCTTACTTTGCTTTGAATGCCATCTGAGGTTAAGAGCGCTTCTTCATTCATTAGATCGATAGAATTAATAATAAACGCTCTTACAATTTCACGGCCAAGAGACGAGTGCTTGTTCTCATCGTATAAAAGTAACCAGAGAGCAATCACATAGTAATACTTGTTGCTTGCCTTAAGAACGACATCGACATAAGAAGTGCCTTTGTAGTTGATATAGCACGTGGCTTTGTTGCGTAATTCAATGGAACTAAATCAAGAACCTACGATCTGATCAGCTACCTCCCCCCCTCTCGTAGCCCTATGCCTAAGCCTCGTTACAAAACAACCAACTGGAAGCAATACAACCAATCACTCATTAACCGTGGCTCTCTGACCTTTTGGATTGATGAAGAAGCAATAAGCGGGTGGGCGCAAAGTAAACAGAATAAGCGCGGGAGGCCGCGTCGGTTCAGTGATTTAGCTATCACGACAGCACTCATTGTGAAACGAGTTTTTTCTATGCCATTGAGAGCGCTGCAAGGATTTATCGACTCGGTATTTAGACTCGCCCATGTTCCATTGAGTTGTCCACATTACACCTGCATCAGTCGTAGAGCCAAGCAGGTTGAGGTCTCATTTAAGACTAAAACGAGAGGGGCGATACAGCACTTAGCTATTGATGCTACTGGCCTTAAGGTTTATGGCGAAGGTGAATGGAAAGTCAAAAAACACGGGACGGATGGCAAGCGTAGAGTCTGGCGAAAGCTGCATATTGCAGTTGATACAAGCACTCATGAAATTATAGCAGCCGAACTAAGTTTATCGACGGTTACAGATGGGGAAGTACTCCCGAATTTACTTAAACAGACACGTCGAAGTCTTCTTGAGGTGTCTGGTGATGGCGCTTACGACACGAGAGCGTGTCACGCTGCTATTAAGATTAAGGGAGCCATTGCGCTTGTTCCCCCAAGAGAAGGGGCAGCCTTCTGGGAGCGTGGTCATCCTCGAAATCTCGCCGTGGGTTGCCAGAAGTTATACGGCTCAAATAAGTATTGGAAAGAGCGGTATGGATACCACAAACGTTCATTGTCAGAAACAGCGATGTATCGAGTTAAACAGTTGCTAGGAGGACGATTGAGCTTAAGAAATTACAATGCGCAGGTGGGTGAAACTTACGCGATGATAAAAGCGTTGAACAAGCTTACTGGGTTAGGTATGCCTGAAACTTGTCGTATTGATTAAGAAATACGCGAAACGGGGT